>CAZXSW010000033.1:0-25299 GCA_964642615.1 uncultured Rikenellaceae bacterium
ATGAAAAAGAATATGAAATTTTGCACGATAATTGTGTAATTATTTCAGAAACCAAAAACAATAATAGATGAAAGCAATCAAAAAAATCATTTTCAGTACACTAGCCACTGTTATTGGAGCTTCCTTCCTTCTTATGAATGTTGAAGCCCAGCAGACTGCCAAGCCCTGGGAAGTCCCTGCCGAATTTAAGAATATGAAGAATCCTGTTGCCAGCAACGATGCAAGTATCAAGGCAGGAGGAGCGCTTTATATGAAGAACTGCGCTTCGTGTCATGGTAAGACAGGTTTGGGCGACGGAGTCAAATCAAGGGCTCTCAAGGATTACGCCGGTGATTTTTCGGGTGCTTATTACCAGAATCAGACTGATGGGGAGCATTTTTACAAGACCAAATTCGGCCGTAATGAAATGCCTAAATATGAAGGAAAAATGTCGGATGAGGATATCTGGCACATGGTAAATTACATGAGGACATTTAAAAAGTAGAAGTCTTAATCAGCATCTGTATATTAATACCAAATAAACAGAGGCTGCCTTTTTCGGGCAGCCTCTGTTTTTTGTTTATACGATCAGGTTCCGGTTGTTCAGATTGCTTCAATAGTATTTTCGAGGAGTTTCTTTATGTAAGGGTAGTTATGAACGCCCATACTGCCATCCCTTACCACGAGCTGGAAGTTTATTATGGCTGCGAACTGGGCATTGGTAAGCTGGGGGAAGGCTACGTTTCCCAGGGCGGGGTTTTTCCAGTAACCGTCGGGATTTGCACTTCTGTCATAAACATCAAGGTAACCATGATAAAGTCCGTCGGCGGGATCCTTCTGAAGGATATCGTGCCCGTCGCCGATGGCATTGATCTCTTCAGCCAGCTGGTCAATCAGGCCGCTTATATCGTTGGTGACTGTCTGAAGCATGCTTCCTGAAGCGCTCATTCCCGAATGACATCCAGAAACGTTACATCCGTTGAAGTTACCCGTTGCAGTAAATGAATGCCCCCCTGCCATGCCCGAAGGAGTTGCCATATGGCATGAGATGCATGAAGCCCCTGCTGTATGGGCCGAATTGGTATAACCAGTACCAAATTCAATTCCACCTACACCTGCAGCCATGGCAGCATGCGGACCATAGTGAATGCCTGTTCTGTAACCCACTGAGGCCATGGTAAACGGATCATCCGGATTTGATACCAATGAGGCGTAATTTATCATATTACCGTTGGCGCCGGTAATGGGTCGTGGCTGATGGCATTTTGCACACAGGTTAGATGCCTCCTGGGCGAAATCGATACTCTTTGTTCCGCCGTACATGGTCATCGGGACCGCTGCAGTTGTTGTGAGTGGCAGGAATTCGGTTGAGTTGTAGTTTGTGTGCAGTGAGCTGTGACATGTAAAGCAGTTTATTGATCCGGGAAAGGATAGGGCTGAAGCTGAAGCCACGTAACTGTTAATGAATTTAGTGTTGTCGGAGGGATCTGTGACAAATGATGCCGAAACATTTCCCGAGACAACATCCGTAAAGCCCTGATGAGAATGGCATGGGGCACAGGCGTTTCGGGTACCCTGCGAATATGCTTCACCTGTAGAATGAAGAGAATAACTGTATTCCCTTGATTTTGCATCCACAACCCCGCTGTTGTGACAGGTCTTGCATGTTTCATTGGCATCGGTGCCATCCTGACCGTCCTGTCCGTTCAGACCGGCCGGCCCCATAGGTCCCTCACAGGAGGCAAGGAACAAAATTGCAGCTACCGGATAAAACAGACTTCTTGTTATTATATTCAACTTCATATCAGGTTTTTTAATGGTTTATTATTTTATGCAATATATGAAAATGAAGTTGTTAATCAGTTAACGCTTATCATGCTTTTTGCAATATAGCTTATTGATAGATATTTCAGCTACTGATGATATATATCAATAATTTACATGATTAATATTAATGAACTATATTTATATCATAATTGATCGTAGTATTCTGAAAGCAAACAGGAATGAAAAACTCAATAGAAAGTTGCCTTCATTGCCCTGTCGGGTGTAAAAGTTTCAGGTATCTGACATCAGGGGAAATGGATTTTGTAAATGAAAACAGGTATGAAGCTTTCTTCAGGCCGGGTGAAATACTTGTAAAACAGGGTTCTCCTTCTTCAAATGTACTTTTTCTTGCTTCAGGGTTGTCAAAGACATATGTTGAAAACAACGGGTCGAAGAATATGATTCTTAATATTGACAGGCCGGGGGAGCTCATCCTTGGTCAGGGTGCCTTTACCGAGATGAGGAATAACTTCAGTGTTGCCGCCATTACTTCTGTAAAAGCCTGTTTCGTAAGTTTTGATGTCTTCAGGCACCTTATACGATCCAACGGATCTTTCGCTGAAAGTCTGCTCGAGGAAATGAGTATGAAATCACAGCTTATCCAGAACAGGATGATCAGTCTGGCCCACAAGAAGATGCCTGGAAGGATTGCCGAAGCTTTATTGTATCTTTCAGATACCATCTTCGTTTCAGACAGCTTTGAAATGATACTCACGAGGCAGGAACTTGGAGACATGACCAATATGGCAAAGGAATGTGTTGTGCGTATCCTGAAGGAGATGGAGGAGTCGGACCTGATAACATCAGGTTCATCAGGTATCCGGATACTCAACAGGGACAAGCTAAGGATGATCCTTGAAAAGGGTTAAGGATTTCAGAATTTTAAATTCATAATTTCAGGATTAAAAACACTTATATTATTCTTATGATAAAGAAACTAAGATTCCTGTTTTCTCCCTTTTTTATGGGAGTGCTTTTTATATTCTTCGCTGTATCGATGGCTGCCGCCACTTTTCTTGAAAACGATTTCGGCAGCGGTACTGCCTATGCAATGATCTATAATGCCTGGTGGTTTGAACTTATCTTTCTTCTTCTTGCCATAAATCTTGTAGGGCAGATAGTGACCTTCAGGCTTTACAGAAAGGAAAAGATCAGTATTATGCTCTTTCACCTGGCATTCATACTTATGATAACAGGTGCTGCGATAACGAGGTACACAGGGTGGGAAGGCAGTATACATATCAGGGAAGGGGCGGAGCAGAACCTTATTTATCCTGAACAACAGGAGCTCGGATATACCATCAGGGATGCCGGGGGCAGTCTTCTGGCTTCCCAGTCTGAAAAGTTTGCACTTACCTCAGCCTCGGCTGACATATACAGGAAGAATGTAAGAACGGGAGATGACAGATGGGAGTTTGTTCTTGCCAGAGTATTTCCGAATGCTGAAAGGAGTGTGGTTGAGGAGCCCGGAGGAGAACCCATGATATCGTTGCTGATTACAAAGGACCGGGAATATACGGGGACCATTATCCTAGAAAAAGGTGATAATAAGATTGTTGAAGGTGTAAGTATAGCCTTTGAATCAGCCGATACTGCCGATATTGAGATAAGTCTTCGTTCGGGGGTCTTTTTTATGGAGGGTCCGGCAGAGATATCTGCCGTTACCATGATGGAAAAGCAGGCAATGACATATCCGGCCGGTGAGGCTGTCGTTTTACGTACCCGCACCCTGTATTCATTAGCGGGTGTTGAGGTTGTTGCTGTAAATCTGACTCAGTCGGGTGTAATAAAGCCTGTGGCTGTTGATCCTGCATCAGGGAGTACCGGGGAGAATGCCCTGCTTTTTCACCTGGCGGGCAACGGAACGCCGGTCACGCTGACCCTCTGGGATAACAGCAACGATATGCAGGTGAGTGACTCGGTTATTATCAATGGTAAAACTGTGAGATTATCGTATGGTTCACCTGCTGCCAGGCTTCCGTTCAGCCTGGTGCTTACCGACTTTGTCCTTGAGAGGTATCCAGGCTCCAACAGTCCCTCGGGTTACCGGAGCAAGGTAGTGCTTAACGACAGTGAAAGAGGAGTTGAGATGCCTTACGAGATCTTTATGAACAATGTGTTGAAATACAGGGGGTACAGGTTCTTCCAGTCGTCGTATGACCCTGATGAGCAGGGGACAATACTATCGGTGAACCATGACCGGGCGGGTATGCTTGTTACCTACACAGGTTACGCCCTGCTTTTCTTCTTTATATTCCTTTCGCTCCTTAACAGGAAATCTGTCTTTTATACTATAAGGGCATCGAACTGGGGTTCAGTATTAAGAAAGGGCTCTGCCCTTATTGCACTTCTGGTGCTTGTCACGGGTGCCGGCGATGTCTTTGCACAGAATGTGATCCCCGGCAAAGAAGCAGCCGACAGGTTCGGGTATGTACTTATCCAGGATCAGAAGGGAAGGACCAAGCCGCTGGCTGCTATGAGCAGTGACATCCTGAGAAAGGTAACAGGAAAAAACAGTTTTGATGGTATGACACCGATGCAGGTGTTTATGGGTATAGTGATAGATTTTGACAGCTGGAAGGATGTACCGCTTATAAAGGTTTCTAACAGGGAGTTGCAGAGGAGTCTGGGAATCACCGGGAACTATGCAGCTTTCTCCGATATTGTTGATATGGGCAGCGGAGGTTCCTATAAGCTGGCAGGCGAGGTCAGCAGGGTTTATTCCCTTTCTCCTTCCGAAAGGAACAAGACAGACAAGGAGATTGTAAAAGTTGACGAAAGGGTCAACATAGTGTATATGATATATACTGAAAACTTCCTGAGGATGATACCTCTGCGGGACGGGTCGCATGACTGGAGTACGCCCCATGATGCACTCAGGGCTGCCGCCGGCAGCCGCGACTCTGTATATCTTGCAGAGCTGATGCCAAAGCTTGCATCAGCCCTTAATGATAATCACGAGGCCGCTGTACGCCAGATAGCAGCGTCGGTTTCAGAGTACCAGAAACAGTATTCTGACTATGAGCTGCCGTCAAAGACCAGGATAGGAGCTGAAGTGATGTACTACAGGCTGATGATATTCGAGAGGTTGTTTCCCTTTTATTCGACAGCGGGCATTTTGCTTCTTTCGCTGCTGATTGCCATGGTGCTGAAAGGGAAGAAGGTGTTGCCTGTGGTGGCGACGGTGCTTAAATGGCTGCTTTTCGGAGGATTCCTGCTTCATACTTTCGGGCTGGCACTGCGCTGGTATATATCGGGCCATTCTCCCATGAGCAACGGATATGAGTCTATGATATTTATATCGTGGGTGACTCTGATGGCCGGTTTCATCTTCAGCCGCAAATCGGCTTTTGCACTATCGGCCACTGCAGTATTGTCGGGGTTAACGCTCCTGGTTGCACATCTCAGCTTTATGGACCCCGAGATCACCAACCTTGTCCCGGTGCTTCAGTCATACTGGCTCACCCTTCATGTGTCGGTTATCACTGGCAGCTATGGTTTTCTGGGGCTTGGTGCCGTACTGGGAATCATAAGCATGATACTGCTTGCCTTCAGCAACAGGGATAATATTGGAAGGGTATCGCTTACCCTGGATGATCTCATAGTTATTAACTACAGGACGCTCATCCTGGGTCTTTACTTCCTTACAGTGGGTACCTTTCTGGGTGCCGTTTGGGCCAACGAATCGTGGGGCAGATACTGGGGCTGGGATCCGAAGGAGACATGGTCGCTCATAACTATAATCGTTTATTCATTTGTCATTCACTCGCGTCTTATTCCCGGACTAAAGGATGTATATACCTTTAATCTGTTGTCGGTCGTTGCATTTGCATCGGTTCTGATGACCTATTTCGGGGTGAACTACTACCTCTCGGGAATGCATTCGTATGCCGGAGGAGATCCGGTACCTGTTCCGGCTTTTGTTTACGTGGCTGTTGCCTCACTGGCCATAGTGGCTGTTGCAGCCTATATTAGGTATAAACGATGGGATACGCCCGCACAGAGAGACACTGAAGCATGATGATGCCACATAAAAAGGAAGGCTGCCATATAGGCAGCCTTCCTTTTTATGGGTGGAAGATGGGGTTCGAACCCACGACCCTCGGAACCACAATCCGATACTCTAACCAGCTGAGCTACATCCACCGTTTCTGGGGTGCAAATTAAGACCAAAATTTTCATTTAGCAAAATTTTGAAATTATTTTCTGCAGCTTTGCTTCATTGACTATCTTTGAGATGTTTGTAAAAAGGAGAAATGCTGCACAATTTTTTAAAGGAGGAGCAGTTCTATCGGGGAACTCCATAAAGAGGTCTGTAATTGAAAAAAATTAAACTTATAGACAATATCTCAGGGCTGCAACTTTTTCAGTTGATGAGATTTGTCATCTTCCTGATAGTAAGTGTAATATTCACAAAGAGTCATCTTTCGGTAGCAGAGATAGGTTCGTGGGAGATGTTTCTGTTCATTGCAAGTCTTCTTACTTTCTTCTGGGTGACGGGAATAATACAGTCACTTCTTCCCCTGTATCACCGTAACCGCACTTACAGAAAGCTCGGAGATAATGGAATAAACAAGTCGCCCGAGATCTTCAATGCCTTTTTGCTCCTGTGCTTTTTCAGCCTTTTTGTCTTTATCTCGGGTCAAATCCTGAAGAACCACTTCTCAGTGTTCAATATTTCGGGCAATGCCACCTACCTTAATCTACTGCTTCTTTATATTATGGCCAGCAGTCCGGTATGCCTTATCGAGTACATCTACCTTCTTAACAACAGGTCGTACAGGATCTTTCAGTATGGTATTTATACTTTCGGCGCCCAGTTACTGCTTATCATCCTGCCAGTAGTTATGGGAAAAGATATTATCTGGTCGATTTATGGTCTGCTTGCCGTTACGGGAGTGAGGTGGGTATGGCTTATAATACTCTTAAGAAGGTACACCGAGATGAAGATCTCGCCTGAATTCATGAAGGAGCATCTCTATCTGGGGGTGCCACTTATACTCAGCACCCTTATAAGTGGTTCGGCACAGTATACCGACGGCATCATTGTTTCGGCAGTATACCGCGATCCCGAGGTGTTTGCCTGGTTCCGTTACGGGGCTAAGGAGTTCCCCCTGGTGCTGATGCTGGCTAATGGTCTGAGCAGTGCCATGCTGCCCGAGTTCTCGACCAGGACAAGGATGAGGGAGGCTATGGCAAGGATCAAGCTTAAATCTGAAAAGCTCATGCACATAGCTTTCCCTGCAACCATGGTGATGATGCTTATTGCCAGATGGCTGTATCCCAGGCTTTTTACACCAGAGTTCCACAGGAGCTCAGGTATCTTCCTGATCTATACACTGCTTGTAATACCACGGCTTATCTTTCCCCAGACTATCATTGTCGGAAGAAAAAAAACGCATATAACGCTTATCTCTGCCCTTCTTGAGCTGGCCTTCAACATACCCCTCAGTCTTCTTATGATAAAATGGGGCTATGGAATAGTGGGTGTGGCCCTTGCTACCTTCATTGTGTATATGATAGGAAAAGTCTTTCTGACCGGCTACCTTTGGGTAAAGATGAAAATAAAACCAGGCGAATACATACCACTGAAGACATACTTTATTTATTCGCTTCTTCTTGCCCTGCTCTTTGTGCTTATCGACCACAGAATTATTGATATCCAGTGACGGGAGAAGACCTGTGGGAACAATTATGGGTAGCTGCATGTTTGTTAACATAAAAATAATCTCCATATTTGCCGTTACATCGCTTGCAGGAAGGATGATCTTCCGTAAGCTTTTTTTACCGGAAAAAAATACCAATCAGGATGCAGATTGTTGAAGTGAAAAGCAGGGAGGAAAGGAAAGAGTTTCTTGATTTTCCGCGTCGTCTTTATAAAGATGATCCCTTCTGGATATGTCCACTGGATGACGATATCGAAGCATTATTCGACCCCGGCCGGAATCACCTCCTTAAGAAAGGAGAGGCAGCCAGGTGGATACTCAGGAACGGAGACGGTGCCACCATTGGCCGTATTGCTGCTTTCATAGATCCCATCAGGGCAAAGGTATATAACCAGACAACCGGGGGAATGGGATTCTTTGAAGTAGTTGACGACAGGGAAGCAGCCTTTATGCTTTTTGATACGGTAACGAAATGGAATACTGACAGGGGAATGGAAGCCATTGACGGGCCTATCAACTTCGGGGAGAACGATACCAACTGGGGCCTGCTAGTTGACGGCTTCATGCAGCCGGCCTACGGGATGCCCTATAACATGAAATACTACAGGACTTTCTTTGAAGAATATGGTTTCAGGGATTATTATGAGCAGTATTCCTATCACAGGGTTGTCCGTAATGAGAAGAATGAGATAATAGAATTCCCCCCCAGGATAATGAAGATTGCCGAATGGCTGTCGCGCCGTCCGGGTTACTCCTTCAGACACTTCAGTTTTGCTCAGAAGGAAAAGTTTGCAGCCGATTTCGTTGATATCTATAACTCGACCTGGTCTGCCTTCAAAGAGGATTTCACTCCCGCCGTTCCCGGCATGATAGAGGAATTTTTCAAGAAAGCCAGCCAGATACTGGATGAGGAACTTGTGTGGTTTGCCTATTTCAACGACAAGCCCATTGCCTTTTTCGTCCTAATCCCCGATGTCAACCAGATACTCAAATATTTCAACGGCCGACTTAACCTATGGAACAAGCTGAGGTTTGTATATTACAAGGCAAACCACAGGATGACCAGGGCAAGGGCAATAGTGGGAGGAGTCAATCCGCTATATCATAACAGCGGCGTTGAATCGGCCATCTTCCTTCATATCTACCAATCGTTCAGAAAAAAGCCCTGGTTCAATGAACTTGAGCTGTCGTGGGTGGGTGATTTCAATCCCAAGATGATGGCCATCTATGAAGCTATTGGTGCATATAAAGCCAAAACGCACGTCACTTTCAGGTACCTTGCTGACAGGGATGCCCCGTTTATGAGGTACAAGGATGAGATGTTCGAGAAATCGAAACTGGCTGAGCGTATTAAGGGAAGGAAATAAATATTGGTTTTCTTTTTGCTTATTTAATAATCTTCATTAATTTTGCGACCCTGAATAAGGTAAAATATTTTAAAAAACAAGTACATAAAAGCATAGGCAATGAAAGAGGGAATTCATCCGAAGAATTACAGGCTGGTTGTTTTTCAGGACATGTCAAATGGTGATTCATTCATGACAAGGTCGACAGCACCATCCAGGGAAACTATCAAATGGGAAGACGGGAACGAGTATCCCCTTATCAAACTGGAGATTTCAAACACTTCACATCCCTTTTATACAGGTAAGATGAAGCTTGTCGATACAGCAGGAAGGGTAGATAAGTTTATGAACCGTTACAAGGACCATGTTGTAAAAAAGAAATAACAGATAAGAGTTACTTTATGATCCCGGTCAGCAGCCGGGATTTTTTTTGCCCGGGCATGGCATAATCCTTGCCTGTTCAACTTTCTGACAATGATTAAAAATATTATGTAAATTTGGCACACTATTGTATTTACTATGGAGAGAAAACCGAGGAGAACCCTGAATGATTATTTGTTGCCTGAGATTCTTGACGGAGAGGGAGATATCATTCCCATTATAGCTGATGGAGATGAGGGGGACCTTGAAGAACTGGAAGTACCCGAATCCATTCCTGTGCTATCGCTCAGGAATACAGTGCTTTTCCCGGGTGTTGTGCTGCCTATTTCAATCGGCCGCCCGCGGTCGGTCCAGCTGATAAAGGAAGCATACAGGAACAACAAGATTGTCGGTACCGTTGCGCAGAAGGATCCCGACCTCGAGAATCCGGCCTTTGAAGATCTTCATAAGATCGGAACTGTCGGACAGATTGTTAAGTTGCTTGAGATGCCCGACGGTTCCACAACTGCCATAATACAGGGAAGAAAAAGAATGATCCTTAGTGAAATGGTATCCTCCGATCCTTATTTCACTGCAAGGGTAAGGATACTTCCTGAGTCAAAGCCGGAAACTCTCAGCAAGGATTTTGATGCCATAGTAGGGTCACTCAAGGATCTGTCGCTCAAGATAATAAAGATAAATCCAAACATAAGTCCCGAAGCTTCTTTCGCTATCAAGAACATCGAGAACAATACTTACCTTATCAATTTTATATGTTCAAACACCGACATTAAGGTACAGGACAAGCAGAAGCTTCTTGAGATAAACAGTATGCGTGACAGGGGCTATGCCCTGCTTGAGTATCTGGTGCAGGAGATCCAGGTTCTTGAGCTTAAGAATGAACTTCAGTCGAAGGTTAAGAGCGACCTCGACCAGCAGCAGAGGGAATTCCTGCTTCATCAGCAGATGAAGACCATCCAGAATGAGCTGGGAGGCAATCCCATTGAGAAGGAGATCGAGGAGTACAGGAAGAAGGCTGAAGGAAAGAAATGGACTGAAGAAGTAAGGAGGGTATTTGACAAGGAACTCAAGAAGCTTCACAGGATGAATCCTGCAGCAGCAGAATATTCGGTTCAGGTAAATTATATACAGACTCTTCTTGACTTACCCTGGGGTTTCTGTTCAACGGATAATCTCGACCTGCATAATGCAAAGCAGGTTCTTGACAATGACCATTTTGGTCTGGAAGAAGTTAAGGAAAGGATACTCGAGCATCTTGCAGTTCTCAAGCTTAAAGGAGACCTTAAGTCGCCGATACTATGTCTTTACGGACCTCCGGGAGTAGGCAAGACCTCGTTGGGAAAATCGGTTGCCAGGGCCCTTGGCAGGAAGTATGTCAGAATGTCACTTGGCGGTTTGCATGATGAGTCTGAGATCAGGGGACACAGGAAGACCTACATAGGAGCCATGCCCGGAAGGATACTGCAGAACATAAAAAGGGCGGGGACCTCGAACCCTGTGTTCATCCTCGATGAGATCGACAAGGTGGGCCAGGATTTCCGGGGTGATCCGGCCTCGGCACTTCTTGAGGTTCTCGATCCTGAACAGAACGGTACTTTCTTTGATAACTTCATAGAGATGGAATATGACCTGTCGAATGTCATGTTCATCGCCACGGCCAATACCCTATCGACGATAACACCGGCATTGAGGGACAGGATGGAGCTGATAGAGATTACCGGATATCTTCTCGAGGAAAAGCTTGAGATCGCTGAGAGACATCTGCTCCCAAGGCAACTTGAGAACCACGGGGTTAAACCCGGCCAGCTGATAATTGGCAAGGAGGCAATGGAAGTTATAATCGACAGGTATACAAGGGAATCAGGAGTCAGGGAGCTTGACAAGAAACTTGCCAAGATAGTGAGGGTTACGGCCCGCAACATTGCCTCCGACATCAGTTATGAACCTGTATTGTCGCTTCAGACGCTTGCATCAATACTGGGACCACCAAGGTACATGCGCGACATCTATGCGGGTAATGCTCAGGCGGGTGTTGTCACCGGTCTGGCCTGGACCGCGGCAGGGGGAGAGATACTCTTTGTAGAGACCAGTCTGAGCCGTGGTGAAGGCAAGCTGACACTGACAGGTAACCTGGGAGACGTCATGAAGGAATCGGCTGTCATTGCCCTTGAGTATCTTAAGGCAAATGCCGGAATGCTCTCACTCCCCGATAACTTCGCAGGGAAATGGAACATCCACATACATGTCCCGGAGGGTGCCATACCCAAGGACGGGCCTTCGGCAGGTATTACCATGGCTGCATCAATAGCTTCAGCCTTCACGCAGAGAAAAGTAAGGAAGTACATTGCCATGACGGGTGAGATAACCCTCAGGGGAAGGGTTCTGCCTGTGGGGGGTATTAAGGAAAAGATCCTTGCAGCAAAACGGGCCAGCATAAAGGAGATAATCCTGTCGGAAGAGAACCGCAAGGATGTTGAGGATATCAAGGAGTTTTATGTAAGGGGACTTAAGTTCCATTATGTGGATACTATTATGGAGGTCCTTGAACTCGCCCTGTTGAAACAGAAGGTAAAGAATCCGAAAAATATCTCATTTGAATGAAAAAGATAGCCGTTTTTCCCGGGTCGTTCGATCCTTTTACTATCGGACACGAGGGCGTGGTTCTGAGAGCTCTTGATCTGTTTGATGAAATTATTGTTGCTGTTGGTGCCAATGCCCTTAAAAAGAATTACTATCCCCTTGAGACAAGGAAGGAGATGATACATCAGGTCTTTAAGGACGAGCCAAGGATAAGTGTCGATCATTATGAAGGATTGACGGTCGATTACTGCAAGAAGATGAATGCACGGTATCTGCTGAGAGGTCTCAGGACGGCTGCCGACTTTGAGTTCGAGAGGGCGATAGCACAGATAAACAAGGCTATGGCGCACGATATTGAGTCTGTCTTTCTGCTTACTGTTCCTGAACACTCACCAGTTAATTCGACAATCATACGCGATATAATCCGCAGTGGCGGGGATGCCTCGATGTTTGTTCCCGAAGCTATAAAGCTTAGTGATTACAGGGGAGAGGAGTAGCCGAGGCCGGATAATAACTAACGGCCGGGACGGCTTTTAAGCACCGAGGTGTTTATCATGTCCATCAATGACAGCCAGGCAAGTCCTTTTATATCACATAGTTCATCAGGTGAAAGCCATTCGGTCCCTGTTATTCCCTCTTCGGTCTGGGGTTCAATAACCATGTTGCCGTCGTAATGCATCAGAAACCAATGGGTCTTTTTAAGATATGATATCTCCCCGAGGATATAGGTATGATAAGTAGGTTCAAGGGCTTTTATGATAACGTGACCCTTTATGCCGCATTCCTCACTTACTTCCCTTAGTGCACAGGCCTCAGGTTCCTCACCGGGTTCCATATGTCCTTTCGGGAGGTCGAGTTTCCCCCTTTTTTCTATAAACAGATATTTCCCCGATGTATGCCTTACAAGTCCGCCCGCTGCCCCCACCTCAGTAAAGAAGATCCTGAACAGCCGCCATATATGAGTGATGTTGGTGCCATAAACATTGGCCGAATGAATAGATGTGTCGGCCTGGAAATCAGCAATAAGCTTATAAAATTCATCAGTAGTACTGAATTTATGGAATAACCCGTACTTTTGCATACGATCAGGTTCGGAGCTGATCGTGATAAAACGGTTTTCAAAATGAATTTTATACATTGTCAGATGGAAAATACTGCCGGAAAAATCGCCGAATATCTTTTACAAATTAAAGCAATAAAATTGCAACCGTCAAATCCTTTTACCTGGGCCTCGGGCTGGAAATCGCCCATATACTGCGACAACAGGAAGACTCTTTCGTATCCTGCCGTCAGAGATTATGTTGCTGATTCATTTGTTAAGCTGGTAAGGCATAACTACCTTGAAGTTCAGGTTATTGCCGGTGTTGCCACTGGTGCGATTGCCCACGGGGCACTTGTTGCCGACAGGCTTGGCCTGCCCTTTATCTATGTGAGGTCGGGAGCCAAGGAACACGGTCTTGGCAACCAGATAGAGGGTTATTATGAGCAGGGTCAGAAAGTGGTTGTCATTGAAGATCTTATATCGACCGGGGGCAGCAGTCTTTCAGCCGTAAAGGCCTTAAGGGAGGCTGGTTGTGATGTTCTGGGTATGGCTGCCATCTTTACATATGAGTTCAAAAAGGCTTCAGATGCCTTTGCAGCAGAGGAGTGCAGGCTTGTTACCCTGTCGGGCTACCGGGCTCTTATTGACACTGCCCTTCAGGCCGGATATATAGGAGAGAAGGAGGTTGCGACTCTTAAGGAATGGAGAACGGATCCCGGATCATGGGGAGTAAAAACAGATAACTGATGGCGGCAGATACAATACTTGAAAGCAGAAAAGGATCTCTGACCGGTACTCCTGAAGAGGTTTTTAACTTCGTAACCGATATTCGCAATTTCGGCAGTCTGATACCTGATGGCTATATAACTAACTGGGAGGCAGTAAAGGAGAGTGGCAGTTTTTCGGTTTCACCACTGGGGAGTGTGAATTTCAGACTCGATGAAAGCAAGCCCTTTACCAGGGTAAGCTATAAGGGATTAGCTCTTTCAACTGCAAATTTTGCCCTCGATCTCATCATTGAGCCGGGAGAGGCCGGCATGGCAGATGTAAAAGTAAGGCTAGGTACCGACCTGAATCCTGTACTGCGGATGATGGCCGATGCCCCTGCAAGGAGATTTCTTGAGACCCTGATTGCTGAAATGGAGAAATTCACATACTGGAATGATCGGAAAGAAGGTAATCCACCTCTTTGAAGGCAAACTCGCGAAGTTTTCCGGAAGCATCCCCTATAATCAGCAAGCCCGTGTCGTTTACAGAAATGATTCTGCCTCTGAAGACTTTTCCTTCAGTTATGTAATAATGCCATTCGCCTATATGATAAAGCGATCTGAGGTACTCTTCCCTAATCTCCCCGGAATTCCCCCTTATCAGATTCCTGTAACCACTGTCGAGATAAGTCAGTAGCTCACTTAAGCAGTTTTCTGTATCGTAACTTTTGCCTGTCAGCATACTCATTGAAACAGGATTGGGTGCATTGCTCACAAAGCGTTGCTGGTTGACATTGAGTCCAATCCCTATTATGCTGTTCTCAATGGAATTGCCCCTTACCGAGTTCTCAATAAGGATACCTGCAATTTTACGGTCGCCCACGTAAATGTCGTTGGGCCATTTGATAGTGCTGTCAATGCCATGGAGACTGAGGAAACCAGAGATGGCCAGAGATACTGTCATGGATAAAAGGAACTGATCTGAAGGAGCAACCATGTCGGGGTATACTATTATGCTTACAAGAAGGTTACTGTCTTTCTCGCTTTCCCACGAATTGCCCTGCTGACCCCTTCCCGCCGACTGGAAACCGCTGCGGATAACACATCCGTCGGCGGGTCCGGGTTCTTCATTAAGGAGTTTCCTGGCATGGCTGTTTGTCGAGACGGTCGATTCGAGGTCAATTATGCTGCTTCCTATTATCATTTATTTAAACAGTTAAAGGTTTTTGCTGTTGTCTCTTCAGATGTTTTGTCATGTTCTTACCGATTGGCACTGAAATTGTAAAAAGAGGCTGACATAAACAAAAATACAGATAAAAGTTTGTACTTTTGCAACCTGATATATAACTGATAATTATTGATGAAGAAAAGATCTGACGGAACTGCCCGCTTGCTGGATGGAATAGTAAAAGGGATTTATGAAAAGAACGGGCAGGATGTGGTTAAGATAGATCTGAGAAATCTTGAGACCAGAATTACCGATTATTTTATAATCTGCCATGCCTCTTCAATAACCCAGGTCGATGCGATCTGTTACTCTGTTGAAGAAATGGCTCAGAAGGAAGCCGGAGAGAAACCTGCGCATGTTGAAGGACTTGACAATTGTTACTGGGTATTGCTGGATTACGGCGATGTAGTGGTACACATTTTTCTTGAAGAATACAGGCATTTCTATAACCTTGAATCGTTATGGGCTGATGCACGGATAGAGGTTATGCAGGATTTAATTCAGTAACAATGCTGTTATGACAGAAACAAAGAATAACAACCAGGGAACTGACAAACCGAATGACAAGAACCTTAAACCGAGGTTTAACTCAAACTGGATTTTTGCCATTCTGGCAGTTTCAATTATAGCCATCAACTTCCTTTACACAGGCAGGAATGTTCCCAAGGGGACCACCACCAGTGCCGTGAAGGAGATGATAGTCAACCACGACATTGAGAAGATATCTGTTGTAAACAAGGAAAAGGCTGAGATCTTTCTTACCAGTGAAGCCCGTGAGTCGGGCAGGTATCCTGATCTGCCAAAGCCCGGTTCGGGTACCATGATGTCGGTTCCGAAGCCCGATTACACTTACAACATAGGAGATATAAGCAACTTCGAGCCCTTTCTTATAGAAGAGCAGCAGAAAGCCGGTTATGAAGAAAAGGACATAATCTATCCTGAATATATAACGCGCAAGAACTATCTTGGAGAGATCCTCGGATGGACGCTTCCTTTTATATTCCTGATTGTACTCTGGATGTTTCTCATGCGGCGTATGGCCGGAGGAGGAGCCGGAGGAGCAGGCGGCATATTCAGCGTCGGAAAGTCCCGTGCCCAGGTCTTTGACAAGGATACCAACGTAAAGCTTAATTTCAATGACGTGGCGGGCCTTGAAGAAGCCAAGACTGAGGTCATGGAGATTGTTGATTTTCTCAAGACCCCGAAGAAATACACCCAGCTTGGAGG
Source organism: uncultured Rikenellaceae bacterium (assembly GCA_964642615.1). Classification (GTDB taxonomy): domain Bacteria; phylum Bacteroidota; class Bacteroidia; order Bacteroidales; family VadinHA17; genus LD21. Next base: position 15,984 of record CAZXSW010000033.1, read on the forward strand.
CAAGATACCCAAGGGAGCCCTTCTTATAGGTCCTCCCGGAACAGGCAAGACCCTACTTGCAAAAGCTGTTGCCGGCGAAGCCAATGTTCCATTCTTTTCGATTTCAGGATCTGACTTCGTTGAGATGTTCGTCGGGGTGGGTGCCTCGAGGGTAAGGGACCTCTTTAAACAGGCCAAGGAGAAGGCTCCCTGTATTGTCTTTATTGATGAGATTGATGCGGTAGGACGTGCACGAGGGCGTAATGCCAATTTCGGATCGAATGACGAAAGAGAAAACACCCTCAACCAGCTTCTCACCGAGATGGATGGTTTTGGTACTAATATGGGAGTGATAATACTGGCTGCCACAAACAGGGCTGATATACTCGACAGGGCCCTGCTGAGGGCCGGCCGTTTCGACAGGCAGATCCATGTTGAACTGCCCGAACTAACAGAAAGGGAAGCCATCTTCAAGGTTCACCTCAGGCCTATCAGGATGGAAAAGAACCTCGACATCTCCTTCCTTGCGCGACAGACACCTGGTTTTTCAGGTGCCGACATTGCCAATGTATGCAATGAAGCTGCACTTATTGCGGCAAGGAAGAACAAAAAAGTGGTTGAGAGGCAGGATTTCCTTGATGCCATCGATCGTATTGTCGGTGGACTTGAAAGAAAAAGCAAGATCATTTCGCCCATAGAGAAGAAGACTATTGCCTATCATGAAGCCGGCCATGCAACAGTCAGCTGGATGCTTGAACATGCAAGTCCTCTTCTTAAGGTAACCATCATCCCCAGAGGTCGTGCCCTTGGCGCAGCCTGGTACCTCCCTGAAGAAAGACAGATAACAACCACCGAACAGCTTCTCGATGAGATGGCCTATGCCCTTGGAGGAAGGGCTGCTGAACAGCTTATCTTCGGAAAGATCTCCACGGGCGCTGTCAACGACCTTGAAAAGATAACCAAGCAGGCATATGCCATGGTGTCATATTTCGGAATGAGCGAGAAGGTTGGCAACATAAGTTTCTACGACTCGTCGGGCCAGTCCGACTACGGATTTACAAAACCTTACAGCGAAAAGACAGCCGAACTGATTGACAGGGAGGTTAAGGATATAATTGAGGAATCGTACAACAGGGCCACTGATGTTCTGAAGAAGAATATGAAGGGGCTCAACGAGCTTGCTGAACTGCTGCTTGAAAAGGAGGTGATCTTCACCGAGGACCTTGAAAGGATTTTCGGACGCAGAAAAGGTGATATACTCAAGGAGGAGAGAGAGGCTTTCATTGCTGCTTCAGCAGCAAAGTCAAAAACAGCAGAAGCACCGGCAACAGAAACTCCTGATGAAAAGACAGCCGGGAGAAAAGTTCAGGGTAACGGGGAAAAAGTTCAGAGAATAAGAAAAGCTGAAAGTATTGAAAAAGCTGATGATACTGAAAAATCTGATGATACTGAAAAAGAAAGTGCCCCCGGAGATGAGCCGGAAATTATTAGGTGAATGGCAATAAGACAAAACTGTATCTGATTGAGCAATTTTCTTAGAAGAACACTTACCGGCATCTGGATAGTGGTATTTATCATAGGAGGCTTTCTGCTTCACCCGGTGTCATTTGTCGTGACAGGTCTGATAATCCTGGCCGGTACTCAATATGAATACTATCGGATGATAGGAAAGTCCGGCATAAAGCCCCAGCTGTTTACAGGCATAGCTATCTCAGTAGCAGCCTACGTGATTGCTACACTTGCTGCTGCCGGAATCATGGAGACACGGTGGCTGCTCATGATTTTACCACTGCTCACTCTGGTATTCATTACAGAACTGTACAGGAAGGAAGACCGACCCTTTGATTCTATTGCCCATACACTTTTCCCTCTGCTCTATATTACTCTTCCGCTTTCTCTTTTTCCCTTTACGGCTTTCGGGCACAGCGGTCTCAGACCCATCCTGCCGGCAGAAAGCATTATTTTCTCACCAGGCATTGTAATCGGATTCTTTATGCTCCTCTGGATAAATGATACCGGAGCCTATCTTACCGGAATAACTTTCGGGAAACACAGGCTTCTGGAGAGGATATCACCCAAAAAATCATGGGAAGGCTTTGCCGGAGGTGCGATTCTTGCACTGGCAGCGGCATGGTTCATGTCCGGCTGGCTAGGTGTTACAGACAGGAAAGGCTGGTTGCTTATTTCAATAATAATAACCGTGACAGGCACATATGGAGATCTGGCAGAGTCGATGCTGAAGAGGAGCGTGGGGTTGAAGGACTCGGGAAGCATAATGCCCGGGCACGGAGGCTTCCTCGACAGATTTGACAGTACCCTGATTTCCTTTCCACTTGTCTATCTTTTTATTTTCCTTTTTGGTTGATTGAGCTTACTTGATTAGTTTTGTGCAAAATTTCTACGATGGCCATACATATTCATAAGGAAGGATATAAAATACTGGGCTACGGATTCCTGGTTCTGCTGGCAGTCAATATTATTGCCGGCATAGTCTGGTCAGGAAACCCTCTGATAAGATGGATCTTTATAATAGCTTCCTCCCTTCTTTATATCTTTATTCTGTTTTTTTTCAGGCTTCCTTCCCGGACACTTGAACCTGATCCGGGTCTGATCTATGCCCCGGCCGATGGAAAGGTTGTGGTTATCGAAGAGACTGAAGAAAAAGAGTATTTCAAGGATACCCGCCTGCAGGTGTCGATCTTTATGTCGCCCTTCAATATGCACAGTAACCGTTATCCCGTGTCGGGACGGATTAAATACGTTTGCTACCACCGCGGGGATTATATGGTGGCATGGCACCCGAAATCATCTGAACTCAATGAAAGGAGTTCGGTGGTCATTGAGACAGATTGCGGAAAGGAGATTCTTGTAAGGCAGATAGCCGGTGCAGTAGCCAGGAGAATTGTGACCTATGCCAAAGAGGACCAGCAGATCAGACAGGGTGACGAGCTTGGTTTTATTAAGTTTGGTTCGAGGGTCGACATCTTTCTGCCGGTAGGCACCGAGATTGAAATACCCATCCTCCAGCAGGTAAAGGCTAACAAGAGTATTATAGCAAAAATCTCAGCACCATGATTGAAAAAAGAGAAGATGACAGGACTATAGAGCTTGGCGGTGACGTTACCTGGATCGGTATTCTGGATTATGATATCCGGACTTTCGACATAGTTATGCATACAGGCTTCGGGACCACCTATAACTCATACTTTATTAACGCTGAAAAAAAGGCAGTGGTTGAGATAGCCAAGGAGAAATTCAGTGAGACCTATCTGAAGAAACTCCGTTCGGTAACTGACCCTTCAGAAATACAGTATATCATCCTTGATCATACCGAACCCGATCACAGCGGGAGTCTCGGCCTTCTTCTCGACCTTGCTCCTTCAGCCACAGTTGTAGGAAGCGGAAATGCCATCCGCTACATGGAAGATATAGTTAACCGTCCATTCAGATCGATGGTAGTCAGGGACGGAGATGTACTTGATCTCGGAAACAAGAAACTCAGATTTATTGCGGCTCCCAATCTCCACTGGCCCGATTCAGTCTATTCATATCTTGAAGAGGATAAGATACTCTTTACATGTGATTCCTTCGGAGCCCATTACTGCGACTATGGGATGTACAGCAGCCTGACACCGGAATATGTTTCAACGTACAAGTATTACTTCGATGTAATCCTCAAACCCTTCAGCAGGTTTATGGTCAAAGCCATTGAAAAGATAAAGCCGCTGGAGTTAAGTCTTATATGTCCCGGCCACGGACCTGTTCACAGGGATAACATAAGTGAAGTCATAAAACTCACCGAAGACTATGCCGGGGAGTATCTCAGGCAGGTATCTCCTAAGCCGGTTAAGAAAGTACTTATAGCCTATGTCTCAGCCTACGGTTATACTGCCGAAGCTGCAGGGTTTATTGCCTCGGGTATCAGGGAGGCCGGGGATATCGATGTTGAGGTGGCCGACATTGAAACCATGCCACCTGCCGAGCTTGACGCCAGGCTGACTCTTGCCGATGCCATACTTGCCGGCTCGCCAACCATTAACCAGAACACACTTCTGCCGGTTTATACTCTTTTTGCACTTATCAACCCCCTGCGCGATAAAGGTAAACCTGCCGGTGCTTTTGGTTCGTATGGATGGAGCGGAGAGGCCCCGGGCATCATACTTAATGTTATGAAGAGCCTTAAACTTGATATCTTCGATGAACCGGGATCGTTTAAGTTCAGGCCCGGAGGATCAAAGGAAGAGATGCTTAAGGAGTATGGCAGGCAATTCGGACGGAAAGTAAAGGGAGCCTGAGGGTTGCCGGGATAAAATACAAAGAGGGTGCCCAATCAGGCACCCTCTGTCATAACCCTTAAATCACTCCTGTCTGCCTTCGAAAAACCTTGTTTTTCAATTCCCCTTCTTTAAGGGATCTGATCATTCCCGGTAAAGACTGCAGATAACTTTCCCGGATGTCGTTATGAAATACTGATCTGACGGGAGATCTTATTCCTGTCTTCTTCCATCTTGGGAAGAGTGACTGTAAGGATACCATCCCTGTAATTTGCTTCAATCTTTTCGCTGTTTACATTCTCAGGTATCTGGAAGCTTCTGCAGAAGGATGAGTAGCTGAACTCTTTCCTTTTGTATCCCTCCCTGTTATCTTCAGATTCGTGTTTTGACTCTGACGACACAGTGAGTACATCCTCGTTGATGTCGATCTTCAGATCCTTCTTGTCCATTCCAGGTACTGCAAGGTCGAGAATGAATCTCTTGTCATCTTCCCTTATGTTGACTGCCGGCAGTGAAGCTGACCTGGTGTTAACTACAGGAAAGAAGTCATCGTCAAAAAGACCGTTCATGAAAAATGGTCTGAAACTGCGATTGGTGATCGATGGTAACATAGCTTTGTCCTCCATTATTTTAAGTTATACTTTTTTAAATTCTCTGACCTCATTATTTCAATTTGCGTTCCAATTAATTTCTACTGCCAATATGACGCATTTTTGACAGTTCTATACAGACAAAATGACATGATTAATTAATTTATATGGTTTGGCCGGCCTGGGGAGGAGGTTTAAATTTTTTTGTTGCAGTGCTGATAATTAGGGAATCAGGAAAATTTAGCTTAGGTTTGTATACATAAACCTGACTATGAAGGCTACATTAAGGAATATACTGATTGTAGGGGTAATCCTGCTGTTTCTTGTTGCACTCTGGTATTTCAGGAATATAGTTGTATACATACTTGTTTCGGGGGTTCTTTCCATAATGGGGAGGCCGCTTGTAGATCTTCTGTGTTCGTTCAGGATAAGGAACCTTGGGTTGCCGCGGGCTTTAGGGGCTCTGATTACCCTGGCGGTGATCTGGGGGCTTATACTTTTGTTCTTCATAATCTTTGTGCCTCTTGTAACAAGGCAGATAAATTACTTTTCGGCCATTGACAGCGAGACTCTGGTTAAGATAGTCGAAGGGCCGCTTGACAGGATACAGGGTCTTCTGGGAGCCTTTAACAAGGACATCTCCAATGAGTTATCAGTAAAGGATTATATTTCAGGCAAGGTAAGTGAGATTCTGAATATCAATATGATCCAGAACTTCCTGGGATCGATGATAGATATTCTTGGTAACGTGGCGGTGGCTGTGTTTTCAATTTCCTTCATTACTTTTTTCTTCCTTAAGGATCAGCATCTGTTTTTTGAATCCATCCTGATGTGGGTTCCGGATCCCTATGTCGACAATGTGACAAGGGCTCTTAATTCGATAAAGCATCTTCTTACCAGGTATTTCATAGGAATTCTTATCCAGAGCACCTGTATAATGATACTCATCACAGTGGGAATGACCATAGTGGGGATAGAGTTCAACCAGGCTCTTGTTATGGGACTTATAGTAGGAATACTTAATGTCATACCATATGTAGGGCCATGGCTCGGCTTTTTTATAGTTGTGGTTATGGGAGTTGCCTCGCGGATGAATCAGGATCTGATGAATGTGGTTGTACCGATGGTGGGTTATATGATGATAGTTGTTGCCATAACCCAGGTTATTGACAATATAATCTTTCAGCCCGTCATCTTTTCCAATAGTGTGAGGGCTCATCCACTTGAGATTTTTGTTGTGGTACTTGCAGCCGGCTTTGCAGCTGGTGTCCCCGGGATGATACTGGGGATTCCGGGTTATACTGTAATGAGGGTCTTTGCAAGGGAATTCTTTTATAACTTTAAGGCGGTACAGAAGATCACTTCGAGTCTGCCTGATCAGGAGGTGGGTAAAAAACGATCAGGAGGATTTGAAGGAACGGGTCCGGCTACTGATTCGTAGAAATACCAGGACCCCCCGGTAGAAAACTGTTATACATTGCTATGATAAGGATGGCATCAAAGATAAAGGGAGTTTATAATTTTTACCTTGAAGGCTTCAGGAACATGTCGTGGTGGGGCAGAAGGGTTTGGCTTATCATACTTATTAAGCTCTTTATCATGTTCCTTATTCTTAGGTTGTTCTTTTTTCCTGATTTTCTCGCGACAAACTTTGAAAGTGATAAAGACAGGAGCATGTATGTACTTGAACAATTAACCAAACCGGAATAGACCTATGATTGATAATATTGATTTGTCACTTGTCGACTGGTCGAGGGCCCAGTTTGCCTTAACAGCCATCTATCACTGGCTTTTTGTACCCCTCACGCTCGGGTTGTCGTTTATAATTGCCATAATGGAGACTGTTTACTACAGGACGGGGAATGAGGAGTGGAAGCGGATGACAAAGTTCTGGATGACGCTATTCGGTATCAACTTTGCCATCGGAGTGGCGACGGGGTTGATTCTCGAGTTCGAGTTCGGCACCAACTGGTCGAATTATTCATGGTTCGTGGGTGACATCTTCGGAGCACCTCTTGCTGTTGAGGGTATACTTGCCTTTTTCCTCGAATCGACTTTTGTAGCGGTCATGTTCTTCGGCTGGAACAAGGTAAGCCCTAAGTTTCATCTTGTATCTACATGGCTGGTGGCGGTTGGAGCGAACCTCTCGGCACTGTGGATTCTTGTTGCCAATGCCTGGATGCAGAATCCTGTAGGGATGGAATTCAATCCTGATACTGCACGGAACGAGATGGTAAGTTTCTGGGAGGTGCTCTTCAATGAGGTTGCCGTTGACAAATTCCTTCATACCATATCCTCGGGCTTTCTGCTGGGATCAATGTTCGTACTTGGGATCAGCGCATGGTATCTTCTTAAGGGCAGAGAGGTCTTCCTAGCCAAAAGGAGTATCCTGATAGCCGGCATATTCGGCCTCTTTTCTTCACTGCTTGTTGCCTGGACAGGGGATACTTCGGCCAGGACGCTGGCAAAGGTCCAGCCCGTTAAGTTTGCAGCCTTTGAAGCTCTTTATGAAGGTACAGAAAATGCCGGTCTGGTTGCTTTGGGAGTGCTTAAGGATTCTGACAGGGAACTGGGAGGGAAGACCGCCAAAGATTTCATCTTCAGGATTGAGATCCCGGGCTTTCTGTCTGTTATGACGGGAGGTGACAGGAATGCTTTTGTTCCGGGACTGAACGATCTTATTGACGGGAATGCTGAACGGAATCTTATGCCTGTCGCTGAAAAGATGGAAAGGGGCAGGTACGCCAGAAGCATTCTGTCAGACTACAAGAAAGCCATTGAGGAGAATGATCCCCTGAAGATGGAGTCGTTGAGGAAGCTGTTCAGCGACAAGGAGTTTGTTGACAGCTATTTCAGGTATTTCGGCTACGCCTCTCTTAAAGAGCCCGGCGATGCCATCCCAGGAGTATCAGTATCCTTCTATACCTTCCATATAATGGTTATGCTGGGTTTCTTCTTCATATTCCTCTTTTCCCTGGCCCTCTTTCTTTTATTCAGGGGTACTATAGGGAAGCACAGATGGTTTCTGTGGATAGCACTATTTTCACTACCCCTGCCTTACATTGCCAGTGAATTGGGATGGGTACTGGCCGAAATGGGAAGGCAGCCCTGGATAATCCAGGATCTGATGCCTGTGTCGGCTGCCGTTTCCCAGATAAGCACAGGTTCGGTTATGACTACCTTTATTCTCTTTGCAGTACTCTTTACTGTACTGCTTGTTGCCGAGGTATCAATAATGATCAGACAGATAAAAACAGGTCCAAAACATTAGGAGGAAACAACCATGATAATATCACATCTTTTCCTGCAGCAATACTGGTGGATAATTGTCTCACTGCTGGCCAGCTTTCTTGTCTTCCTTATGTTTGTACAGGGAGGTCAGTCTTTGATCTTTTCGCTGCCTGGTAACGAGACCCAGAGAACCATGATGGTAAATGCCCTGGGGCGTAAATGGGAGTTCACCTTTACCACCCTGGTGACTTTCGGAGGTGCATTCTTTGCATCTTTCCCCCTATTCTATGCTACAAGTTTCGGAGGAGCCTACTGGGTATGGATAGCCATCCTCTTCAGTTTCATAATACAGGCAGTTGCCTATGAGTACCGCTCTAAACCTGCAAATGTTTACGGACAAAAGACCTTCGATATCTTCCTTTTTATAAACGGATCGGCCGGACCTTTTCTTATTGGTGTGGCAGTGGCAACATTCTTCACCGGATCGATGTTCAGCCTTAACCAGTTCAACCAGGTCAGGTGGGCCACTCCGTGGCATGGACTGGAGGCTCTCCTTAATGTAAGAAACCTTTCGCTTGGAGTCGCCGTTTTATTCCTGGCCAGGGTCAACGGACTGCTTTATATAATTAATTCAATTGGTGATGAAAGTCTTGTTGCAGGAGCCAGGAAGCGACTTCACCTTAATGCTGCCATTTTCCTGGTCTGCTTTCTCTTCTTCATTGTTTCTCTTCTGGTCTCTGAAGGTTTTGCCATCGACGGCAATTCCGGTGCCATTGTAACCGAAAAATTCAAATACCTGAGAAACTTCCTGGCTATGCCGCTAGTACTTGTACTGTTCCTTGCAGGAGTAGCGGGTGTTATTTATGGCATCGCTTCATCTGCCTTTGGCAGCGGTACCGGTGGTATATGGTTCTGCGGGGCAGGGACCATACTGACTGTGCTGTCGCTCTTCATGGTGGCAGGGTTCAATTCAACACCCTTTTACCCGTCATCCTACGATCCGGCAAGCTCACTTACTATCATGAACTCATCATCGAGCCTCTTTACACTTAAGACCATGATGTACGTTTCGTTCATCATACCTTTTGTTCTGGCTTATATATGGTATGCCTGGAAGGCAATAAACGTGAGGAAGATTACTGAGGAGGAGATGGGGAAGGAGGGACATGTATATTAGGCATGAGACAACAAAAGACAAAAGACAAAAGACAAAAGACAAAAGACAAAAGACAAAAGACAAAA
>CAZXSW010000034.1:0-24857 GCA_964642615.1 uncultured Rikenellaceae bacterium
GGATTACAAATCAGCTGCTCTGGCCAACTGAGCTACATCGGCAATTTAAAGAACGCTACCGGAAGGCATAAAAATACCCTCAAAAATCGGTCTGCAAATGTATGAATTTTAAATTCATTTTTCAAAATAAAACAAAATATTTTTGTCAACATCCGGACTATATGCCTCTTTTCTTCTGCTTATATTTGGTAATCTGCTTCTTAAGCGCATCTATAGCCTGATCTGTAGACTCCTCGAAAGTCTTGCTCTGTTTTCTTGCAAATAAAGGTCCTCCCGGTATGTCCAGCTTGATTTCGCTAATCTTGTTCTCCCTGTCCTGGTCCTTGTCAAGGCGCAGGTACACTTCAACATTTACTATACCCTCTCCGAACTGAGTCAGTTTTTCCAGCTTCTGCTGAACAAAATCAATTAGCTTTTTGTCGGCATCAAACCGCACTGAATGAATCTGAACGTTCATAGTAGTACCTCCTTGTCTTTTAAATTAATATTTAAGCCCTTGGGTGAGCCTGTTTATATATTTTTCTGAGTTTCTCAAAAGTATTGTGTGTGTATACCTGCGTGGCAGAAAGGCTGGCATGACCGAGCAGTTCCTTGATTGAACCCAGATCGGCACCCCTGTTGAGCATGTGAGTTGCAAAAGTGTGCCTCAGAACATGCGGACTCTTCCTGTCAGCCGTAGTTACCATCGACAAATACCTTCTTGTTAAATTATAAACATATTTATCATATAATTTGTTGCCCCTTGAAGTGATAAAAAGCCTCTCAAATGACTCCTTCCCGAAAAATCCGTTGCGTGCAGAAATATATTCATCAAGATCCTTCAAGAAAATATCAAGAAGCGGAATAATCCTCTGCTTGTTCCGCTTTCCGGTAACCTTCACTGACTTCCCTCCCCTGTCTATATCTTCGTCACGCAAACCGATAAGTTCCGACCTCCTCATACCTGTCACATATAGCATCTCAATAATAGTCCTGTCCCTCCGGCCATCATAGTCATCCCCGAAACCAAAATTGCCTAAAAGTACCTTCATTGCATCCTCCTCAACAAAAACAGGAAGCCTCTTCTTAAGCCTTGGAAGTACAACCTTCTCAAGAGGATCCGACTTTACCCTGCCTTCCCTCCTCAGATAACGATAAAATACCCTGAGACATGATATCTTGCGGTGAACAGAAACGGGAGAATAACCCCCTTCCATCATACTTATTACCCACGAACGTATATCGCCCGACGAAACCGCACCCGGCTCATCAGATATCCCGTTTTCAGATAAAAATAAATAAAACTGCTTAAGGTCATCAGAATATGACCTTACAGTATGAGACGAATATCGCTTCTCGATTTGCAGATATTGTAAAAACGATTCCTTTTCATTCATGAAGGAACCCGCTTACTGTTATGTTTAAAACAAAAAGAAGTAAAGAAAGCCTACTCTTCCTTCTCCTGCAATTTCTGAACGTATACAGCCTTCTTGATTTCTTCCCTCCGGCGAACTGAAGGCTTCACATAAGCCTGCCGTGAACGTAATTCACGTATAACTCCTGTTTTTTCAAACTTTCTCTTGAACTTCTTTAAAGCCCTTTCAATGTTTTCGCCTTCTTTTAACGGTACAATTATCATATTCTTTTTTCAGTTTTAAACGAGGCGCAAAGTTAGACATAGAATTAATTTATACAAAACTTTTAACCGGATAATTTTTTCATATGTATGGTTTTTGTTTGTAAAACACTTAAGGCTGCGTCATTCTTAACTTTTCCTTTACTGCTAAATATAGTAAAAAACAGCCACTTTTCAAAATCAAAATTAAAAAAACAATATACACATGCGACTTTTACAGCTTTCCGCAGAATGCCCGCCCATGCCCCTGAAAGACCCCTGCCCTGCCCTTCCATAAGGCATATCATGCAATCCGTTGGACCGGATCTGCTTTCTGTCAATTCAACCGGATATAAATGCGACATTTATTTACTTTCGCATTAAACCAGTTGCTGGTGGCTGACTGTTTAACAAATAGCTGAAGGATTGACCAGACGTAAAATAAATACCTGTAAACAAATCTGATACAAGGATTTCGTCCGGCGACCCATGCCCTGACTTCTTACGACCAGATTCACTTCACAGCGATTGCTTTCTTCTTACTGACTTAACAATCATCGCAGGTTTAACTAAAAGGGCATGGGTCTTCTTTTCCTGATCATCTGACACTGAAATCGAGATAGGGCACTGCCTTCAACGCCTTATCTCCAGGAATTATATTATTATCAACAAGTTCTTCGATACCTTCTACCGGACCTGAGAGCTCCCTGTATTTAAGTATTCCATTGACAACCGGCCTGTCGAAATAAGGCAGACGAATAAGTTCCCTGAACCCTGCCGTATTAATGTTTATCCTGCTCACATCACCTGAATCAGCATAGATATACTGCGAGATGGCAGTAAAGGTCTCTTCAGGCAGCCCGTAAACCTCCCTTAACTGCAGAGGACTGGCATATCCTCCCAGCAGGTTTCTGTATCTTACTATCCGGGAAGCCAGAACGGGACCAATGCCGGGGAGCAGTTCAAGATCGGAAGAATCGCAGCTGTTAAGATCAAGCACAGGTATCTGCTTCCTGTGCTCCCTCTGTGGATGCACTGTCTTCACAACCGCTGACCTGGTCTCTGAAACATCGCCTTCAGGAATGCCGGTCAGCTCCCCGGTCAGTGTTATCTCTTCAATACTTACTTTTTGTCCCGGCACAGTATACCTGATCAGAAAAACAAAGACAATTATAACAAGCAGAACTACGGAAGCTCTTCTTTCTTTCCGGGTATATCCAAACCAGTTTCTGACCGATTTAAGGGCCTGATTCATAATTCAAACACAACGAGACAGTATGCAAGTTATGAAACAGCAGGGAATAAACGATACAGGAAACCCGTATTCTTTTGAAAAAAGTCAGAAAGGATATCCAATGGCAAAGACCAGTGTAAAATCGTTCCTGAAATTATAGGGTCTGTTCATAAAGATCCATCTTGAACCTTCGGATATGACCGGATCGCGGAGCTTCATCCCCATATCAAGCCTTGCCAGAAAAAAGCTGAAGTCAAACCTTAATCCTGCCCCCGTCCCCACAGCCATATCCTTATAAATGCCTTTAAGGCTTAACTGTGAACCCGGCCTGTCTATATCCCTGTTATAGGTCCAGATATTTCCGGCATCCAGAAATAGTGCTCCTTCAAGAAGCCAGAACAGCTTGAACCTGTATTCGGTATTGAATTCAAGCTTTATGTCAGCGGTCTGGTTGAAATAGGCCGAATCACTTGATATAAACGACCCCGGACCAAGAGATCTCACCTGCCATGCCCTCAGACCATTCGCCCCGCCACCGAAATATTGTTTTTCAAACGGGATCGCACGCGAATTTCCATATGGAATCCCGGCTCCGGCAAAGCCACGGTAAACAATCGAGCTGACATCATTGAGGAAAAAATTATACCTCACATCAATATCTCCCCTCACATACTGGGCAAAAGGCTGACGAAAAGCCTGGTAGCTGCCGTCCACCTTTTCAGCCCCTGAAAGACCGCTTACCGCAGCAAGCATATTCCCTGCCAGCTCGGCATTAAGCCTGATGAACCAGAAGTCTTTTGATTTCTTAATCGCCTGATTATTATAGATATAAGAATACCCTGCCCCCAGTATCATAACATCCCTGTACGACAGGTAATATGATCCGTATTTTTTGAGAAAAACAGAATCTATATAAAGCAATTTAACAAGGTTCATCTGTACCGGGTTGACAATATGGGTTTTATAATTACCCGCATTCCAGTTGTAACCAAATGTGATGTTTGCCACAGTCCTTCTGTACAGGGGCATGTCCATATAGTTATATGCCGCAAGCATCGAGGTTGTGGGATTATAGTTTCTTATAAACTCCTCCTTGCGCAGAAAAGGAAGCAGGAACTTGGGAACCCTGAGACTTGTCTCGATGCTGTACTCCTGTGAACTCCTTAGCTTTGCTTTGTTCTGCGGCAGAGCTTCATAGGCGCCCTTGAGCTTCAGACTGAACTGCTCTGCACCTCTGAGGAGGTTCTTGTGCTGATAGGTAAGATTAAGCCCTCCCCCGAAGTTGCCTGCAGAGTTTGTGCCTTCAAGATCTACTCTGAACGACTGCTGGCTCAGCAGGGTAAGCTGAACATGGCAGTCGAGCAGCAGATCCTGCTCCCCTCCGTAGGCTTCCTGCAGGGCTGAGTAGTAAATATTTACCAGCCTGTAGGTCTTCAGTGCAAGAAGATGTTTCTGCGATTGTTCTGTATTGGTAATGTTATAAGGTGAGCCCGGCTTTATATACATCGACTGAATGATAACATCATATTTCAGGTCGGGTTTCAGATCGGCAGTTACGAAATAATAACCTTTGTAGAAGAGGGTATCGAGCTTCCTGGTGTATGTCTCTCCGCTACGGATGACCTCTCCGGGCACAAAATCAGGGTAGATATAGACATTACGTATCGAATACACTGAATGGCTGACCTGCCTTGGCCTGTTGAACTGATCATAGACAAGAAGGTTTCTGATCCTGTAGTACACATCTACCTGCCTGTTACCAATAGTGCTGTCGATATCGAAAAATATATGATCGCCCGAAAAGCCGTAAAAGCCCCTGTCCTTGACTGTTCTCTCAAGCCTGGTCCGTTCCGACTGAAGCACGTCGACATCATATGATTTCCCCCTCTCGATAAGGCAGTTAACTGAATCAAAATAAAACAGTTTCCTTATGGTGGTATCCTCAATCTCAAAGATCAGCCTTCTTATGGTGTAAGGAGAACTCAGATCCACCTTGTAGTAAACATCCGATTTCCTTTTTTCAGTAAACACCGAATCGGTGACCTTACTGTCGAAATAGCCTTTTGATCCTATATATGACTCTATCTGCTCACGGCTCTGCTGCATGGCGAAAGGATCATGGATCACGGGTTCCTCCCCTATGTTCCTGAGCCATGAATGAGGCCATCCTCTCTTGTTAATGTTAGAAAGGTTATATAGTCCGAGATGAAACCTGGCACCAAAAATCCTTTTATTGGGTTTCTGTCTTATATAGGGCGTCAGGTCACTTTTTTTTATACCTTCCTCTTTTTTTATAACCACAATGTTGTTATCGAGAAGATATTCACCCTCAGGAACGTACCTGGTGGGGTTACACGAGGCAGCAAAAAGAAGGAATATAAAGGACGTGATTATCGGCCAGTAAAGAACCCGGTTTTTATTTGAGCTTTTTTTTTTCAAATTTTGTATCCTGATGGTTCAGCAAATATATCAATAAAAATAATTGATCGGGTCAGTAAATATTGCAATGTAATGCTGAGTAAAAACATGATAAGGTACCTTACCTCATTTCAGAAAAAGAAGGTAAGAGAAGAGGAGAGGCTTTACATTATCGAGGGAGATAAGATGGTACGGGAATTTATCCTGTCGGGGATCAGACTTAAGTTGCTGATCTCTAAACCTGAATTCCTAAGTTCACTCCCTGCCGGCCTGAAGGCAGGCATAGAGGAAAGCATCATCGTTAACTATGAGGAACTGAAGCTGGTAAGCACCCTCAAAACCCCGCATAATGCGCTGGCTCTTGTAAGCATGGAGGATGATTCACCCGACCTGGCTTCAACAGGTAAAGGACTGAGTGTTGCCCTTGAATGCGTTCAGGATCCGGGTAATCTTGGAACAATAATAAGAGCTGCCGCATGGTTCGGTATCAGGAACATCTTCTGTTCTCCCGACAGCGTTGATGTATACAACCCCAAAGTTATCCAGGCCAGTATGGGAGCTATAATCCATGTAAAAGTCTTCTATGCCGACCTTGAAGAAGTGTTGAAGACAGCCGCTTCGAAGGGAGCCTTTATCTATGGTACAATGCTGGAAGGGAAATCTGTATATGATTCGGACCTGACAGAGCCGGGACTTGTACTGCTGGGCAATGAATCGAGAGGTATTTCGGAAAAGCTTGCAGAGTACGTAACTGAAAGGATAATGATTCCCCGGTATTCTGATTCTCTTTACGGGATCGACTCCCTTAATATTGGAATGGCGGCTTCAGTTGTTTTTTCTGAGTTTGCCAGGAGAAGAAGACCCTGAACCCCATCACTGTCTGAAAGCAACAGCAATGCTTTCTGCTGCTTTCATCCCATCAACTGCCGAGGATACTATCCCGCCTGAATAGCCTGATCCTTCACCGCATGGGTATAGTCCGGAAACAGTAATATGCTCCATACTCAAAGGATCCCTGGGGATCCTTACAGGTGATGAGGTACGTGACTCAACAGCCATAACAACAGCTTCCTCAGTAAGAAATCCTTTCATCAGTGAAGCAAATCCGCGGAATCCCTTCCTTAACCTTGAACTGATGACTTCGGGCAACCATGCGTGCAGTGCTGATGATGTTGTACCCGGAAAGTAGGAGGTTGAAGGAAGAGACTGTGAAAATGTGCCGTTAACAAAATCAGTAAGTCGTTGTGCAGGTGCTCTTTGTGTCTTTCCTCCCTGTATCCAGGCTTCTCTTTCCATATCTTTCTGGAATTCAGTTCCCGCCAGTTCGCCGAATCTGGCGTAGTAACCAAGGTCAGCAGCACCTATCTCAACCACTATTCCTGAATTGGCATATGGTGAGTTGCGGCCCGAGGGTGACATGCCATTGACAACCACTTCTTCAGGGGAAGTTGCTGACGGGACAACAAAACCGCCGGGACACATGCAAAAGGACCACACTCCCCTGCCGTCAACCTGCCTTACAAGGCTGTATGATGCTGCAGGCAGATATTCACCCCTCAGCTTACCATGGTACTGTATTGAGTCTATCAGATCCTGGGGATGTTCCACCCTTACTCCGGCGGCAAAGGCTTTTTGCTGCAGTGTTATTCCGCTTGTTAAACACATGTTGTATATATCCCTTGCCGAATGTCCTGTGGCCAGAATGAGATACGGGGACCTGAAGATTTCATTTCCGGCAGTGACAACACCTTTAACCCCTCCTGATTCAACCAGTATGCCGGTTATCCTTTTTTCTAACATTACAACACCGCCTGAGTCAGTAATGCTTTTTCTTATGCCCGTTATTATAGCAGGAAGCTTGTCGGTTCCCAGATGCGGGTGAGCTTCGTAGAGTATCCTTTCATCGGCCCCGTGGAGATGGAGCAGTTCAAGCACTCTTGTGTTGTCCCCTCTTTTTTTTGACCTGGTATACAGCTTACCATCTGAAAAGGTACCTGCTCCTCCTTCTCCAAAGCAATAATTGCTGTCGGGGTCAACCAGATGCTCCCTGCTTATCCTGGCAATATCCCTTTTCCGTGAAGATACCTCTCTGCCTCTTTCAATTATCACCGGCCTGATTACCAGCTCAATAAGCCTCAATGCTGCAAACAACCCCGCAGGTCCTGCACCCGCAATAATAACCTCTCTGCTTTTTGAAACGTCCTGAGACCTTAAGGGTTCTATGGCTGCCGGAGGATCATCGCTTTCAGAATAAACCGTGATTGCAAGGTTAACCTTTATATCTTTTTTTCTGGCGTCAACCGAACGGCTTGTTATCCTCACTGAAGTGACCTGGCTGTAATCAATGCCGGCCCGGAAGGCAGCCTTTTTTCTGACGGCATTCATATCGGCTGCAGTTGCCGGATCGAGACTTAGCTGTATTTCCCTTGCCATTAAACTACTCGAAATGGAACGACACTATCCATATCTGCGACTTCAACTTCTCAATGGCGTTCATATACTGGGCATATCCTGAAGCAGGTTCATGAACAAGAACATCACGAAGTCCATGCGACATCTTGAGTTCGACTGAAAGCTTGAAATATGTAAGGTAAAAATCAAGTCCGGCTCCCACCTCATAATAGAGATCTGAACGTTTAAGCCTCAGGTAAACAGGCTTCTCGTCATCATATTCCTTTTTCCCGGCCAGGTCGTAGCGATAGTTTAATCCTCCTACAATATATGGTCTTACGTTATTCAGACGGTCGCCTTTGTATTTAAGAAGAAGCGGAAATTCAAGAAATGATGATTCGAGCCTCTGCTGCCTGTTTACAGCTACTATGTTCTCATCATCACTATTATCATAATATACTACGTTTCTCATTCCAAATGATACACCCGGTAAAAATCTGATATCGAAATACCTGCCAGGCCTGTAGTTTGTCACAATCTGGATGTTTATACCAGGATTAAGGAGACTAACTTCCGGATAGAGTTTATCAATTTCATAATATTCCTGCGAACGGGTGATATCGAAATCCATGGTATTCATTCCCAGGCTGAACCCGAAATGAAAAGGTTTGTCATCGTACCACGACTCATTTTTGGGCTTTTGTTTCTGCCCGTGCAAACCATAGGGCAGCAGCAGTAAAATTGCAGTGATTATATGGATCAGCCTTCTGTTCAAGTTACCTTTTTTGTTGGTCGGATGTCTTCAGGATTATAACTTCAATACCCCGTGATTATTGCGTACCCGGCTTTATACCAGTATAAATACTTGCTATCCCGCCTGTCAGCTTAATCTGGTTCACCTGTGCAAAGCCCGCGGCTCTGAGCATTCTCATGAAACTCTCATTATCGGGAAACCCGAGAACGGATTCGGGAAGATAGCTGTATGCATTGTTACTGCCTGAGAAGAGCCTGCCAATAAGGGGCAGAATATGCAGAAAGTAGAAGTAGTATAATTGTTTGAAAGGGAACCAGGAGGGCTTTGAGAATTCAAGTACCATAACTGTACCTCCCTGTTTCAATACTCTGTTCATTTCGGAAAGGCCCCTCAGGGGATCCCTGAAGTTCCTTACTCCGAAGGCAACCATGGCAATATCAAATATGGCATCGCCGAAAACAATATTTTCAGATTCACATCTGAGGAGTTCTATAGTAGTTGAGAACCCCTTTCCCTCAACTTTCTTCCTGCCAAGGGCAAGCATATTTTCCGAGATATCTATACCGGTTACCTTCCGGGGGCTGAGTTTCAGAGCAGATAATGCAAGATCGGCTGTTCCGGTTGCCACATCGAGTATAAGGGGATTGTAGTACCTGCCTCTGAGGGTTCTAATTGCCTTTCTTCTCCAAAGGCGGTCGATACCAAAGGAAAGAAAATGATTAAGGAAATCATAACTGCCTGCTATTGAATCAAACATGGGTCCGATCCCGGGCGAGTCCATGTCTGTTCTTTTTTCACTTACCTCTTTCATAAAATGATAATTGGCAAATATAAGGCAATTTTTATCAGGTCGCCCGGCAGAGCTTGCCAGGGTACTGTTTTATTTTGCTTTCCTCCCGTGTATCATATGTGAGTAATTCCTCAAAGGTTTCTCATGAATGGATTTTATTCATATTTTTACATAAACCAATAATGCGACGGTCATGAACAGGATAATAATGGTTACCGGAGCTACTGCGGGATTCGGCAGGGCTATTGCGGTCAAATTTGCCAGGAACGGTTATGACGTTATTATAACAGGAAGAAGAAAGGAGCGGCTTGACGAAGTGGAACAGGAACTGTCGGCCATTCAGGGGATAAAAGTTCTCCCCCTTAATTTCGACGTAAGGAAACGCTTCGAAGTGGGAGACGTTATCAGTTCCATCCCCGAGGAATGGAAGAATATAGATGTTCTGGTAAATAACGCAGGACTTGCAGTTGGAATGGATCATGTTGATGAAGGGAATATGGACGACTGGGACCGTATGATAGATACCAATGTAAAGGGCTTGCTTTATGTTACAAGAGCGGTTGCTCCCCTGATGACAGCAAGGGGATCGGGACATATCTTCAATATATCGTCGATAGCCGGCAAGGAAGTATACGAGTACGGGAACGTATATTGTGCATCAAAACATGCTGTGGACGCACTTTCAAGGTCGATGCGTATCGATCTTCTCAGGCATAACATAAAGGTAACAAACATTGCTCCCGGAATGGCCGAGACTGAATTTTCGCTTGTCAGGTTTAAGGGCAACAAGGAAAAGGCAAAATCGGTTTACAGGGGAATCGAGGCTCTGACCGGAGATGATATTGCCGAAGTTATATACTACTGCACCACCCTGCCTGCCCATGTCTGCATTAATGACCTTGTGATAACACCTTCTGCCCAGGCTGGCGTAAATCACAACATAAGGAAGAGTGAATAGAAATAAACCGAAAGCCAGAATATGTATACTTACGATTATTTGCTGAGGTTCACCCGCGAAGTGTTCCTTGGGATGGGTTGTAGTGAAAGTGATTCAGAAGTTATTGCCGATGTCTTTCTTGCAGCCGAATTAAGAGGACATTCCTCTCACGGGATGATCAGGATAAAGGACTATTTTCAGTTATGGAAGGCAGGGCGGATAAATGTATCACCATCTGTAAGGGTCATTCATGAGAGTCCGAGTACTGCTGTTGTTGACGGGGATAATGCAGTGGGCATGGTTGCTGCCGGCAGGTCGATGGAGATTGCCATCGAAAAAGCCCGTAATGCCGGAACGGGATGGGTGGCAACAAAAAACTCAAACCACTTTGGGATAGCGGGTTATTATGCCATGATGGCCCTCAGGCACGATATGATTGGAATATGTCTTACAAACGCCAATCCCCTTGTTGCTCCAACATTCTCAATTAGCAGGATGATGGGTACCAATCCGGTGGCAGTTGCCATACCGGCAATGAGCCAGCCTCCTTTTGTAGCCGATTTTGCCACCACACCCATCGCAAGGGGAAAGCTGGCTGTATCTGAGAAAAAGGGTGAGAAGGTAGCACTTGGTTTTGTACAGGACAAATCAGGAAATCCTTCTGATGACCCCGGTATACTTAAAGAGGGAGGTTCGATGGTCACCCTCGGGGGCGACAGACTTCACGGCAGCCACAAAGGATACTGCATGTCGGCCATTGTCGACATCTTCTCAGCACTTCTGAGCGGGGCAAACTTCGGACCCTTTGTACCACCAAGCGTTGCCTATCTTCCGGTTCTTGAAAAAAAGACAGGTGAAGGTACCGGTCATTTCTTCGGTGCCATGAGAATAGATGCCTTTCAGACGGCCGACAGCTTCAGGAGAAAGATGGATGAGTGGATAGATACCTTCCGTTCGGCAACACCTGCCGGGGGACAGGAAAAGATACTTATACCCGGGGATCCCGAGAGAGAAGCTGAAGAAAGGATAAGGAAAGATGGAATTGTAATAATACCGGCAATAGAGAATGACCTTGAAGTCATTGCCAAAGAATTGGGTATTGATTTTAAGAAAAGCAGCAGTTAGACTGATATTGAAGTCCCGGCAATTAATAATTATTCATAAAGCCCTGTTCTTTAAGGACTTGCAATAATACTCTTGAAAAATAGGTATTGTCTGCCTTTTTATACCTGATATCGGTAAACACCTGGGCCAGTGTGCTTTTGTTGTTCTCATCGACAAACTGTTTTGAATCAGATCTGTCTTCTTTTTCCTGGTACAGTTCATCAATCATCTGGTTATTGTAATCGTGGTAGTACTGTTTGTGAACGACAGCCTCCAGGGGCAGTCTGTCGACCTGCTCAGGCTTCTCGGCTGGCCATCCGAGGGTAACTGTTGTAACGGGAACCACTCCGGCAGGCAGCTTAAGAGTCTCGATTATTTTATGAGCCATATAGGTGGTTGTCCCAAGGTAGCAGATCCCCAACCCTTTTGACTCAGCAGCTATACATAAAGTCTGGGCCGCCAGGAGCGCATCGATAGCTGCAGTAAAGAACGACAGGAAATTGTCGTATCCCGGATCTGCGTTTCTCAACCTGCACCACTTGTTGAAACGGTTGAAGTCGGCACAGAAAGTAAGAACAACAGGGGCTTCAGTAATCATCTTCTGATTGAAATGCGATGGCAGCAGCTCCCTTTTTATCTCCTCTTCCGTGGTAACTACAATACTGTAAACCTGCATATTGCCAGTTGTGGAAGTTCTGACCGAGGCTCTCAGCAGATCATTCAGAAGATCTTCGCCGACAGGGTCGGATTTATATTTCCTTATTGTGGAACGGTTAAGCAGTAGATCGGAGAGTGAGTTCATGGACTTGATTTTTTTAAACCCGGTATGGAATCAAACGCAAAGGTAAACAAAGAGCTGACAGATGTAAAGAGATGAAGATGATTAATAAAAAATCCCCTGACTTCCCTGATGAGCAGATTAAACTGTCAACGGGGAAATCACGGGGATAATTCCTTTAGTCAGTAATGACTATTTCTTTTTCTTAAGCAGGAAAAAACCTGCAGCACCGAGAACAACAACTCCGGCTACAATAGCAATAATAGTACCTGAGCCGCCTGACTCACCCTTTGTGGTGGCTTTTTCATCCTCAGTTGCATAGTAGAAAGTCGGTTTTGCTTGTGTATCGATATTCACAGTGTCGGTTCCTGACTGACTCTGCTGAGCAGTTGCATAGTTGATGCCGCCAGTAAGGAACATGGCGATCAATGAGAAGGTTAAAATTGCTTTTTTCATTTTTAATCTGTTTAATAGTTATTCAATTGTATTTACCAGTTTATCATATTTCTCCGCAATATCCGGATCTGTCTTTCTGTATGTATCTGCCAAAGCTATAATCGCTGGTTTATAACGGGGGTTCAGGGTAAGGCAACTTCTCAGAATATCCCTTGCTTCTTTAAGATCATCCGGCGAAAGCAACTTTGCAAGCTCAACATAGGCTTCAAAACTCTTCCGGTTGATCGCGATAAGCTGCCGGTAGTATCCCATAGCCTCTTCAGTATTACCCTTATCCCTTGCTATATTTCCAAGGTACATAATAATGGGTTCACAATCAGGATTTATCTCCAGACCTTTTCTTAATACCGAATCAGCCTTTTCATACTGCCCGTTATTAAACAAAGCCGTTGCAAAATTATAAAAAATCAGTTCATCTGTACAATTAATCTTCAAAACATCCTGAAAATAAGCTATAGCTTCTTCATTTTTATCATTTTTTAACGCTAGGAAGCCGTGATAATCATCTTTTGACCTGCGCTCCAGTACAGCACATACCGGAATGTTGTCGGCGTACACCAGATGTATTGCATTATCGGGCGGCCAGATATTGTTTTTTAGCTGATAAGGATGAATATAACGGTTCACGGCTATGGCATAATCCCAGTCGTACTGGCTCCTGTCGACATACCTGAAATACGATGTTTCAATCCAGGGATGATCTCTGAACTGCCATTTTACAGAATAGGTCGCCTTGACTTTTACAGTTTGCCCCTTAGCTTTTTCTTCGAGATAGTCAATGAGCCATTCAGAAGCTTCGGTCTGACTTATATAGTAATAATCCGTCTCGTAATCTCCATAGGCTCCCCTGAGTCCACCAACAAGCTGATTATAGTAAATATATGAATAGGGAGTATTGACTATCATGAATTTAACAGGATGGATGGCTGATAAAACAAGCAGGACGATCAGGATCAGGCTGAGGTATTTATTCCGGATGTGCTTTGTCAGAGCATGGAATCCAAGTGATGAAACAAGCACAAGACCGGGATAGATAAACAGGAACTGCCTCCAGGAACTGTAAAGGTTGGAATCTTCGAAAACGACAAAGATCAATGGGAAGACCACTGTAAAAACAAGGAATACATATTTAAGCATGTCCCTGCCTGAGAACCATTTCCGGGCAAAGATCAAAAACATAACCAGTCCTGCCATTACCACAAGTGGGATTGTAATACCCATCGATTTAAGCAGGTAATACCAGGGCATATTATCCGACCACATTACCTTTCCTTCGAAGATCTGACGGAAGGTGTCAGGAAAATGGGCCATAACCCTGTATGATTCTATAATGTTCCTCAGAGGATTCTTAAGGGCATAAGGCCATAGAATAATGCTAAGGAATATCCCTGAAACGGAGATAAGAGTCAGCAGCATCCCTCTTTCAGTAATGCCGTGAAAGTCAATTCTTCTTTCCCTAACAAAAATTTCAGCATAGTAAATAAAAAGAAAGAAAAAGACGTAGCACACAAGCAGCAGACCACCTGCCCTTATACTTATACAAAATGCCACACTTAAAAGAAGAAGCAGGGATTCCTTTACGGGCAGTTTCTTATCCGAATACATAAGTTTAAGGGTAAGGAAGATGCCTGAGATATATGCCAGTGCAAAGGGCACATCCTTAAGGTTGCTCTGTGAATGTCCAAGGAAGGTCGGAGATACAGCAAAGAGGAAAAGGGTAAGCAATCCGGCCCTGTACCCTCTGAGCCAGACTGCAAAAAGGGCTGTAACCACAATAGTGAGCCAGCCGGCCAGGGAGCTCATTATATGCCTGAAGCCATAAACATCCCTGATGCCTGTCCACTTAATCAGAAAGGTCACTATGTTATCGTACGATTGTCCATAGTACTGAAGGTGTGTTACTGGCGTATAAAGGGCGGAAGAATCTTTGCCACCGGTGGCGAAATAATTATAAACATCCACACTGTGGTCGTAATGCAGTACCTCATCGCAATTGATTCCGGCCTTTCGTGCTGCCAGCATCATCACGACAAGCAGCAGCAGGGCCGAAACCCTGAATATGAGCTTTAGCCGTTTTTCATCCATCACTGTGAACTGGCAGCATCATAATACTTTCTGACAAAATATACCGGCCTGTTCTGGGCCTCCTTGTAGCCCCTGTAGATATATTCACCCAGAACCCCGAGAAAAACCAGCTGCACGCATCCCAGAAAGTAGATGCTCAGTAGTACTGAAGACCAGCCGGGGACAGCCATGCCTGTGAATTTGGCAACAAGCACATAGATTCCGGCGATCAGGAAGACCAGGGCTCCGATGGTACCTATTATAAGACAGAAACGAATAGGGAAACGGGAGAAGGAGTAAATGGCATCTGTGGCCAGGAGGACAAGCTTTCTGATTGTCATCTTCGGCTCTCCCGAGAGCCTGTCGTCCCTTACAAACTCAACTGATCCCTGCCTGAAACCTATAAAGGTTCTGAGGCCGGGCAGATATCTGACTTTCTCCTTAATGGAGAGCAGAGCATTGAGAGCTTCCCTTTTCATCATCGAAAAGTTGCCATAGTTCTCCATGTTGCTTATCTCTCCGATATTCCTGAAAACAACATGGAAGAGCCAGGCAGAGAAATTACGGCCCTTGTTGCCCTTTCTTCCTGCTTTCTTGCCGCTTACTATATCATAGTCGTCCTTTGATATCATATCGTACATTTCGGCCAGAAGTTCAGGAGGATCCTGAAGATCTCCGTCCATCATGGCAACATACTCGCCCTTTGAATATTCAAGGCCTGCAGTATAGGCAGCCTGGTGGCCGAAGTTCTTTGAAAGTGAAAGAACCTTTATCCTATTGTTCCCGTCCCTCCATGTGAGCATCTTACCCAGGCTGTCATCAGAACTTCCGTCATCAACAAGTATAAGTTCATAGTCAGAGGTAAAACTCTCAAGGGCATCTATTGTCCGTCTGATCAGTTCATCAATCAGTTTCTCCTCATTAAATATCGGAATAACCAGTGAAAGCATAAAAGTCAAATAAGGTTTATATTCAATGATTATATCCGGAGACCCTTCATTACACCCACCCGCAAAAAAAACAGGTTGTCCTCATCTTATGCCTGAGAACCTCATGTGCGGGACCGGAACAAATCATTGCCAGTTTTCTGTATCACACCAACAGCAGCACCCTCCCATTAAGGGATGATACAGCCGTCATATAAAACTTTATAAAGTTAACTGTTTATGCTCACCGAACTTAAAAAACAGGGTTGTTTTTTAACTGTTTCAGAATCTTCGTGTATATGAATGGCAATAAGGAACTTTCCCGTTAAGAAAATAATAGTCCTGGTGATATTTCTCAGCCTCGTAAAACTCTGATGCCTTTGTAAGTGCCGTAACAACCCCTACGCCCTTATCCCTGAGTATCCTGATATTCCTCTCTGCAATTTTTTTCTGGTCATCGTTCAGGTAAAAAATCTCAGAACGGTACTGGTTGCCTATGTCGGGGCCCTGTCCGCCAACCTGTGTCGGATCGTGGATCTCAAGGAATAATTTAAGCAGTGTTTCGTAGTCTGTTTCTGAAGCATCATAGATTACCTTAACTGTTTCGGCATGACCGGTTGTTCCTGTGCATACCTGTTTATAGGACGGGTTTTTGACATCGCCCCCCGTATATCCTGAAGTGACGCTCTTTACTCCGGGGGCTTTCTGGAGAAAGTATTCGACACCCCAGAAGCATCCACCGGCAAAAAGTGCGGTACCGTAACGACCCGGACCAAGTTTTGCGGGAACGAAATCAAGAGATACTGAATTTACACAATGCCTCACATTCTTAAGGGTGAATCTCTCACCTGTAAACACATGGCCCAGATGACCACCGCAGGAGGTACAGGTAATTTCTGTCCGTCTGCCGTCAGGATCATCAAACCTGGAGACGGCGCCATTAATTTCATCATCGAAAGATGGCCATCCGCAACCCGAATCAAACTTTGACGATGAGTGGTACAGGGCGGCACCGCATCTGGCACAGATATATGTTCCTTCCTCATCGTGCTTGTCGAATTTTCCTGTATTGGGGGCTTCTGTTCCCTTGTTTACAATAACTTCAGAACTCTTTCTGTCAAGATCATTATAAGGTAAGGATCCCTGGGGTTTGGATGTAGTGCTCATAAAAATTAAGAGGATTAATATTGTTACAACTTTTGATTTCATCCGTATATAATTTATTTTAAAGGTTCCCGCATCTGCGGGAGAATCACACATGATTGATAATAAATAAGATTCATAAGTGTTTGTGATTTGGTTCAATCATGTGGGTTTCATATTTCCTGGTTTACCATAACATAAAACAATAAAACCATTGATTTGTTGGGAAAACTGATTTTTTTTACCCGTTACATACTTTACCGGGGGTCTTGGTTGTTATAAACAAACAGGCTACTATATTGTATACTGACCGTGCAAATTTATAATAAGGCTGGTAACCCAAATGACCGAAAAAGATAATATTTTTGGCATAAGGATTGTTTTTTGAACGATTGTTTTACTTTTGTGAATTGTTACTGTTAATTTACTGTGACTTATGAAACCCGCATGTCGTGAATATAAAAATACTCAAATATTGATATTATCAGACGTGTGGATTACATCAGACCGTTAATATCAAAATTATATACTGATGAAAAAGATAGCCCTGATTATTGTTGTTGCATTTGTAAGCATTCTGGCTCTCAGTTCCTGCAACAAGCAGGCCTGTCCGGCCTATAGCCAGGCTGAATCAGCAGGAACTGAAAGTATAGGCTGATAACATTACATACTTTAAATTACCCTGTTATAAGTTGGCAGAAGAATATGAAAAAGCTGCTTATAAAAATCATTCTTTTCCTGATCGCGGTGCCTTCACTATCGGGTCAGGGTGAGTTGAACGAGCAGCAGAGGATCTTCTTCCGCAACGAACGTTCGTTTGCCGTTATGCTTAATTCAGACGGCATTGGAGTGGGATACCGTGATGCCCGAAGGCTCAACTACCTGAACAAGAGGTTCTATGAAATAGAGGCTGCCACTCTTAAACATCCGAAAGAATACAGACTGTCAAGCATTTATCCGCAGGCCGGCTCCTTTGTTTTCGGGAAGCTCAACAGTGTGATTTATATAAGGGGTGGGCTCGGACAGCAACACGAATTGTTTACCAAAGCCGACCTGGGAGGAGTCGCCGTCAGATTCATCTATTCGGGCGGCCCTGCTTTCGCCTTATACAAACCCATTTACTACAGTGTAATACGACCAGTTTCCATTGACCAGGCTGTACTGAGGGAAGAGAAATTTGACGTTCAGATACATGATCCAACCATGATCTACGGCAGAGCTTCATTTTTCAGGGGACTGAATGAGGTAAAAATGCTTCCGGGGTTGTATGCCAGGGGCGGGTTCAACTTTGAATACAGCAAGGAGGATAAGATTATCCATGCCGTGGAGGTGGGAGCCCAGGTCAATGCCTTCATAAAAAAGATCCCCATTATGGAAACCACGCAGAACAAATCCCTCTTTTTTTCCTTTTTTGTCAGCTATCGCTTCGGCATTATAGTTGATCCCCTTAATCCTGAGTCAAATAAGCTCTCGAATATTTTCGGACGAAAAAGATCGGCTGCTTTATATTGACACTTGGCATTTATAAGAAAAGTATTAATTTTGTCAATCAATTTATAAACCAATTAATGATATAGTTATGTCAAAGATTAAAGTTGCTATTAACGGCTTTGGCAGGATAGGCCGTAATGTTTTTAAAATTGCTCTGGAGAGAAAAGATATTGAGATTATCGGTATCAACGATCTTACAGACACAAAAACACTTGCTCACCTGCTCAAATATGATTCTACACAGGGGAAATTTGGTGGTGTATCCCACGATGCTGAGAATATTATCGTAAATGGCCTTAAGATAAAGGTATCTGCCGAAAGAAATCCGGCTAATATACCCTGGCCTGTTAAACCTGATGTTGTTATTGAATCGACCGGAATATTCACGTCCAAAGAGAGTCCGAAAGGCGGTTATGGCGACCATCTTAAGAACGGAGCCAAAAAGGTTATCCTTACCGTTCCTGCAAAAGATGCCATTGATGCAATGATAGTTCTTGGTGTCAATGACGGCGATCTCAAACCTGAGCACCAGTGTGTTTCAAACGCCTCATGTACAACCAACTGCCTTGCTCCCGTAGCAAAAGTACTTAACGACAGTTTCGGAATCGAGATAGGTTATATGACAACTATCCATTCATATACCAACGACCAGAGGATACTCGACCTCCCCCATTCTGACCTCAGAAGGGCAAGATCAGCCGCTGTCTCACAGATCCCGACCACCACAGGTGCAGCCAAAGCTGTCGGAAAAGTTATTCCCGAGCTCAAGGGCAAACTTGACGGTATTTCAGTAAGGGTTCCGACCCCGACGGGTTCACTTGTTGACCTTGTTGCCGTGCTCAAGAAAGAAGCTACGAAAGAAGAGATCAATGCAGCCATTAAGAAGGCAGCTGAAGGACCGATGAAAGGTATCCTCGAGTATTGCGAAGATCCCATTGTTTCTGTTGACGTTATCCACACATCTGCCTCTTCGATTTTTGATTCCCTGTCGACAATGGTCAATGGAAAAATGATTAAGGTACTTGCATGGTATGACAATGAGTGGGGTTACTCAACCAGAGTAGTCGACCTCATCCCCATGCTTATGAAATAAAAGATTGCTTTATACGAAAGAGACTGCCTCTGTTATGATGGCAGTCTTTTTTTTATCCCACCTTTTCAATTTCAAGTGGTATTCCGGGCATACTGAGAAAATTCTCACCCAGATCGACCATCGAGTCATCATCAGCCTCACAGATCCATTTGATCCTTACCTGCCTGCCTGACCTGTGGTAGTCGGTCAGTCTTTTCAAAACCTGTAAAAGGCATTTCGCCGACCCGCTATTGATATACTCCAGCCTTATCTTTACATTAAGCCTGGTCTCTTTCCCGAAGTAACCGGTCAACCACCCTATTACAGACGAATAGACTGTTTCCGGATCTTCCGGAATTGATCTTCCGAATATCTCAAGGTTTTTATTTACGGGATAATAAATAATTCCCGGACTGTTTTTCGATTCCTCAAGAATGATCTCTTTTTCCATTTTTCCGATGGTTATTCGTATCTTAAAGCTTCAATAGGATCAATGTTTGCTGCCTTAACTGCAGGGGCATAACCGGATACCACACCTACTATAAAACAAACAACAATCCCCGTAAAAACCCAGAACCAGGGGACCACAAATTTCGACTGAAGCATCGAGGAAACCCCGTTGCCCATCAGTATTCCCAGAATTATTCCGAACACTCCTCCCAACTGACCTATCATAATAGATTCAAAAAGAAACTGGTATTTGATTGTTGCCGGTTTTGCCCCGACAGCCTTACGTACTCCGATCTCTCTTGTTCTTTCAGTCACTGAGACCAGCATTATATTCATAAGACCAACAGCTGCCCCGAAAAGAGTAACTATCCCGATAAGGGTAGCGGCAAGGGTAACGTAGCGGATGTTCTTTAACAGCATATTGATTATGGTATCGCTCTTTGATATGTTGAAATCTGTCTCATCGGTGGGATCCAGATTTCTTACAATCCTGAAAACGGCCTCAGCTTCCCCTGTCAGAACATCCAGATGCAATGGGTTTACAGGCATCACTGTTATCCCGAAGTTCATATTGGGCCTCGAAAAATACTGGCGCGCCGTGGTAACAGGCATAAAGCATATATTATCACCGCTTATCGAACTGGTACCCCTGCTTTTGAGAACTCCGGCAACTTCAAGCTTCATACCTGCAACGGTTACCTCTTTCCCAACCGGATCCACATCCGCTGGAAACAGGTCTGAGGCTATCTCCGACCCAAGAAGCACAAGCCTGCGGTTCATGGCGACCTCATCAGACGAGAAATTTCTTCCCTTATTTATCTCATATCCCGAAACAGAAAGATAATTCTCATCAACACCCGTAAGGCTCACGTTTGGATTCGTCTCTTCACTCCCAAAGCTGACTGTCGACATGCTTGTGGCATTAAATGAGACTGATACGAGTGCCGGACCGGTGAACCTCTGTTTAAACTCCGTCGCCTCCCTGAATGAGATTCTTGAGTAGTTCCTTGCCCTGTACCTTTTATTACCTATCTGGATATTCATCCCCCTTGATGAAATTGTGAACGAGTTCGCTCCCATCACTGTAAACTGCGAGGTAAGGGATGATTTTATCGAATCAATAGCTGTAAGAATACCTACAAGAGCCATTATCCCGAAGGCAATAATACAGATTGTCAGGATAGCCCGCACCCTGTTCGACCATATAGCTCTTGACGATATCCTTAAATTTTCCCTTAATATACTTATTTTCATTGCTTTAGAAAGTTTTCACTCCTGACTTCCACCAATCCTCAGGAAGGAATAAAATTACAACTTTTTTTTCTTTGATTGGTAATGAGATATTTAATAATTCATCTTAATCCTGATTAAAATTAATTACAACAGCATCCTACAATATTTCCATGGGTTTTAGAAACAGCCCTTCAATGTGCTTTTTTTTATTTCACATTTCTCTTTACAGAAAAACCCAGGCTGTTTTAACATTATTTAACCATATTAATTAATATTTTAGTTGCATAACTAATATTTACGTTATACATTTGTATTGTATATGTCAGGATTCACTGAGAAGATACAGGTGAAGCACTGGCCGGAAGAAATGAATATTACAAAACTGAAAATATCTTAAAGATTATGAGAGATTTAACAAAGGCAGAGGAACAGGTGATGCAGGTTCTGTGGAAGTTGAAGAAAGGATTTGTCAAGGAGATTCTTGAGGAATTCCCTGAGCCGAAGCCTGCATACAATACAGTAAGTACCATTGTGAGAATTTTGCAGGACAAAGGTTTTGTAAGTCACAATGCATATGGCAGGACCCACGAGTATTTCCCCCTGGTATCAAAGGATGAATATTCGAAATCGCATCTCACCTCCTTTGTCGAAGATTATTTTTCAAATTCATTCGGAAAGATGGTAAGCTTTTTTGCAAAGGAAAAAAGCATAAGCATCAGGGAGATGGAGGAGATAATGAAGATTATGGAAAAAGAGGTTGAAGAACATAAACTGAAGCCGGTCAGGAACGACCGGTGAAAAAAACACAATGCCATGAATGCTTTTCTGGTCTTTCTCTTTAAATCGACGCTGTACACTGCGGTATTTTACATGGTTTACTCACTTTTCCTGAGCAGGGATACCATGTACAGAAGAAACAGGAGTTATATTCTTATTTCTGTTGCTGCCTCGTTAATTCTTCCGCTTGTTACAATTGACATGGGTAACAGCGAAACGATCCCGTTTTTTGGCAAAAGACTTTCTGACATTGTAGTCAATGCCTCATCAGGGAACTCGCCTGGAGTGGCTTCCATGGCCGGGACTATTAAAATCATGGGAATAATCGCAGGTATATACCTTGCAGGGGCAGCTATTGCCGCAATAAAATTTATTGCCGACATACTTGAAATAATAATACTTATATCAGGCAGGAAGATTTCGGGATCACGAACAATAAGATTCAGAGGGCTCAACACTGCAGCTTTTTCAGCCTTCGGTCATATTTTCATAAACGCAGGACTCACCCCTGAAGAGGCTGAGAAAATAGAAAAGCACGAGAATATCCATGTAACCTTATTTCACTTTTTCGACATCCTGTTTCTTGAGTCGGCAGGAATATTATTGTGGTACAATCCTTTCATTCACCTTTTTAACAAATCACTAAGGGCCGTTCACGAATACCAGGCTGATGAAGGCTGTATAAGCTGCGGGATTCCTGTTAGTGAATATCAGAAGCTTATCATAAACCAGATCTTCGGATCGGATGTTTCAACAATAACAAACAGTTTTTCCAACCCAACACTAATTAAAAAACGAATGATCATGATGACAAAAAAACGCTCAAGAATTTCGGCAAACCTCAAGATACTTCTGGTATTGCCGTTGATTGCAGCCGTTATGCTCGTTATCTCTTCCTGCCAGGAAAACGGCGCTGCTGACGGCACTGACAACACCGGTATACAATCCGGTGCTATGGATCAAAAAGTTGTCAAGGGAACACTCCCTGAGACTGATGTGCCGCCTCCCCCACCTCCTCCGCCTGATGGAGAACCTTTTATGGTAGTTGAGGAGATGCCCCTTTTCCCGGGAGGTGATGAAGGACTTCTTAAATTCATCTCGGAAAACACAAGTTATCCTGAAGAAGCCAAAACCAAAGGCATCCAGGGAAGGGTTTTAGTCAGATTCTGTGTCGAGACCGATGGAAGTGTTAACAGGTTGTCTGTAATGAAGGGAGTTGATCCACTGCTCGACAGTGAAGCCTTAAGGGTGGTAGGTTCAATGCCTAAGTTTGAAAAAGCCGGACGCCAGAGCGGCAAAACCGTACCGGTATGGTATATGGTACCAATAACATTCAAACTTGAGTAGCCGGACAACTTACAGCGAATTCAGAAGAGGATGTCACCTGGTTGACATCCTCTTTTTTATTGTTCAAACATATATTCCCATTCTGTAATGTTGACCAAAGCTATCATCGGGAATATTATTTTAAATAGTTACTTTTGGCAATTGGAAAACTGTTGCTATGCATCTTGAGCAAAGAATAAAGGCTTTTTCAGAACTAGGAGAAATAATTAGGGATGTCCTTTCAGGTAAAGACAGGCCCCAGGCCGTGGATGCCGTCAGGATGATCTCATCGCAGGAGAGCAGGAATGAATGGTTCACTCCTGACAATGTAAGGCTCGCGCTGGGTGCCATAGCAGATGAGCTTACGGCTGAGAACCTCAGGAAATGGACAGATAATTATCCCGGTCTTCAGGCTGCTGAAAAAACACTTAACATAGGAGTTGTAATGGCCGGTAACATACCGCTTGCCGGATTTCACGATTTCCTATGCGTTCTTATAAGCGGGCACAGTATTGTTGCCAGGACCAGCAGCAAGGATCCGGATATTATGGTATGGATTGCGGATCTTCTTATTTCCCTTGAACCCTCATTCAGCGACAGGATTGTATTCAGAAACGACAGGCTTGCAGATTTTGATGCCGTGATAGCTACAGGCAGCGACAACACTTCAAGGTACTTTGAATATTACTTCGGGAAATACCCTAATATTATTAGAAGGAACCGTAACAGCGTTGCAATACTCGACGGCAGCGAAAAGGAAAGTGACCTGGCAGCCATGGGAGAAGATATTTTCTCATATTTCGGGCTGGGATGCAGAAACATAAGCAAGATCTATATACCCGAAGACTACGACCTGGACTTTCTGTCGTCGCACTGGACGGACTACAGTAAAATAATAAGTCATAAGAAATATGCCAATAACTATGACTTCAACAAGGCCGTTTACATTGTCAACCGCGAACCTTTTACAGATACGGGTTACCTGCTGATTAAAGAAAATACGGCCCTGGCCTCTCCCGTTTCAGTTCTGTTCTTTGAGAGATACAAATCTGCAGAAGATGTTATTTCTGCCATTGGGGAGCAGAAGGATAAATTACAGTGTATAACCGGTACAGGTTTTACTGATCATGGTAAAGCTCAGCGGCCTCATTTATGGGACTATGCCGATAGTATTGACACCATAGAATTTCTTTTAAAAATAAAACCTCCGGGGATATTGTAAAGTAAAAAATATTATATTGCACCAGTCGAATTAATTACAGATATGGTATACAAATTTGTGCTGTTATCAGATGAGGATGAGTCATTCGTGAGGGAATTTGAATTTCTTGACTCGCATACGTTGATGGATTTTCACAACGAGATTCAGGAAGAGCTGGAGTTTGACAAATCACAGATGGCATCGTTTTTCCTTGCGACCGATTCGTGGGAAAAGGAAGAAGAGTTTACCCTGTTTGACATGGGTACAGGATCATCAACAATGGAATCAGCCATCCTCGATGAGATAATTTTCAAAAAGAACCAGAAGCTTCTCTATGTATTCGACTTTTTCAACGATCGTGCCCTTTTCGTTGAATATACAGGTGAGGCAAAGGAGATTGAAGACCGGGAGTACCCTCTTTGCACAAATTCAAAGGGCATCCCTCCAAAACAGGTTGTATTCGGATCGAGGTCGCGGGCTCTTTACAATAACATAGTCGTTTCAGATGATGATGACGACGATGATGATGATGGCCCGGAAGTTGATGATCTGTTCCTTAACGGGAATGACGACGAGTCACTCCCTGATTTTGAAAACCTGGAGAGTCTGGAAGAGGAGGAGGAGTAGAATCTCCATTCCTTGTTCCCATGGATAACATACTCATAGTTCTTCTCGGACCGACCGGAGTCGGAAAGACAGACCTTGCTGTTGAGCTTGC
>CAZXSW010000035.1:0-6686 GCA_964642615.1 uncultured Rikenellaceae bacterium
ATGCAGTAAACCTCGCAACTCTTACCTTCTGCACCGGTTACAAAAAGCCTGTCACCCCAGATGACAGGAGAACTTTTCCCGTTCATAGGGACCTTTGTTTTCCACTTAATGTTACTGCCATCCTCTCCGTTCCATTCAATGGGATATTCAGAGTCACCTGCTATACCACGGCCATCCTGCCCCCTGAAAAAGGGAAAATTGACAGGATCGGGGCTGAAAGGAAGACCTGGGGCAATTGTCAGTGTTTCTTCCTTCTGTCTGTCCTTTTTCCTTTCCCTTTTCTCCGCCCTTGCCGTGTTTCTTCCCGACAGGTCGGGAACGTTATTCCTGAGAATAAAGGATGAAACGATAGCTGCCATGGTAATAACGCCGACCGTGCCGGCCAGATACCTGGCATACTTTATATTAGACGATGTCTGGTCATTTTTTTCCCCGGGAGAAGAGGGCAGATCCCTGGATGCTCCGGCCAGAAGCCGCTGGCAGATAACGAAAATCACCGCGCCTGCAATAAGCAGGTAGGATCCGGTTTCCACCTGCCGCCGTGAAGAAAAATATGCTTTTCGTGCCATCAGGTCGAGAGCCCTTACCTGTTCGGCTTTAACTGCATTCTCATGATCCTTGTCAAACTCTTCCTTTACCGAAACAATAGCGGGATTATCAAGAGGGTCCATTGTACTAAGCTGTATAACACCCAGAAGCATGGTAAGCCCTACAATCACTGTAAATATCCCGGCTCCTGTACTGATGCCCTTGAGGACCCTTATATCCTTTTCATCAACTTTTACCATTTTTGTCTTTATTAAGATGTACCGGGCAATAGCTGAAGCATCTTCCGCAACTGTAACACTTGCCCCTGTGAGGTTCATAACCGGTTCTTCGGGTCCTTGTCGACAGAGAAACAAGGCTTAATCCGAAAGATGCACCCAGAAAGATCCCCATCCATATAGATCCTTTCTTATATCTTTTGTTTATAAATGTTTCCATTTCAAATAACTCCTCCTCTGTGGTTCCGGCTTCCTTAAAACCTGCAGCAGCCTGTGAGAGGGCCGGAATTCCCGATTCCTTCTCTGCCCTTATCTCCCTTGCCAGTCTGACATCACTGTTAAGACCTGCAAATACAGTGGAGAGGTTTCCCGAAAGGATGGCTCCCCCGGCTGCGAAAACCGGAACAAGGGCCAGATAAATAAGGAAGCGTTTTCTTTCCTTCCCTGGCTCAATTGCAGGTCTGGCTTCATCAGAAGGCAATATAGCATCATAGGGACATACATCCTCACAGAGCCTGCAGTTGGTACATTCAGCAGGAGTTATTGTGAGGTGTCGGTTCGAAAACCGGGAGAAGATATTCAGAAGAACTCCGTAGGGGCACAGATACCGGCAATAAGGCCTGTTTATAAAGATACCTGCAACAAGCAGAAGAGCTCCGAAGATCACCATGGTATAAGGTGCATCAAGCCTGAAGATACCAACAAAGGGGTCGTAACGGCAGATAAGGAACTGGCTCTCAGTCGCTGCTGCCAGTACTGAAATACCAAGGTAAAGGAAGGGAACCGATATCATAACCGATTCAACTACCCGGGGCAGCTTAACGCTTCTGAATCCAACAAGCTCCTGTATGGCTCCAAGGGGACAGACCCCGGCACAGAAGACACGGCCGACAGCAAGAGCGAACAGAAGTGGAATAATAAAAAACAGCAGTGCAGTAAGGGGAATGGTATAACTGTTGTTGAATAAGGCCAGTGCAACGTTCTGGACCGCACCGACTGAGCAGATACAGCCTTCCCTGAAGAAACCGAAATATGCAAGGGAGAAGACTGAAAGCCATATAAGTCCCTGTCTCGACCTTTTCTTAAGTGCCAGCCAGGTTGCCACAGACAGGGCTGCAACCAGAACAGCCAGGTCAATATACTCCCAGGCGGGAGCCCTGTCGGGAGGCATCTGATGTTCAGGATATTCGTAACCCGACTCAAATTCAGGCCTTGGAAACCTTTCCTGGGCAAAAAGCACAGAATGCCAGATCAACATTATAAACAGCAGTATGTATGGTAGTCTCTTTTTCAATTTTGTATCATTTTTATCAGTCCAGGCTGCAGAGTGAGTATGCAAATAATAATCAGGCACCATTCTCAGGATACAGGCTGGCAGAAACCTTATGTTTAAATCTTTTCCTTTGGTATGTAAAGAACACTGTCTGAAATCATTGATATTGCGCCGGATGGACAGCTTCTTGCAATTGCACATTCGTTACAGTTCACGCACAGATCGTGGTCAATCTGAAGATACAATGATCCGTTGCCGAAGTCTTTGCAGCCCTTTACACATTTTCCGCATCCGTCACAGAGCTCATTGTCGATAGTATATTCAAAATAAGGTTCTTCAATAAACCTCCTGTTAATGGCACCGGTAGGGCAGAGCTGGTTTTCTGCGCCAGTACTGATGGTTCTTACACCCTGCCGCAGATAACCTCCGCAGAGGTCACAATAACCGCACATCTGATAGTTGTGCATACACTTGACGGCTGAAGGGGTCAGAACACACTCAGTCTTGCACTGTCCGCACTGGGTACACTTGTAAGGGTCAATCTGCCAGACTGTTCCTGAAGCACTTATCTTTTTTGAGAGAACCACAGGCAGGGCCAGAACGGGTACGGCGACAAGCATCTTACCTGCTTTTCTTACAAAATCACGCCGTGACTGGTATATATTTCTGTCGTTCTTTTTCATTTAAGAAAAGTATTACAATCAGTTTCTCCGCTGCAAATTCCTTTTCCAGGGCAGGTCGAACAGGTAGCACCGCTGACGGTTCTCGGGCCCAGGAAAAGTGCCAGAAATGCAAGAAAAGCAGTAAGGAGACCCCCTATAATGATTTTAACAAATCCTGTTCTTGTCATATTACTCATTTTCTGATGAATAGATAAATGTTGTTATCTGCCTTGTTTGCTGCATAAATCTTTTTTCCGTCTGACGAAGCCAGGTCGAGAGGTTGTGACTCGACAAAGTCGTTTGATGATGAAACGAACTCAACAAAATTCCCGTCCCTGTCAAGTATTTTTATTCTGTTTATTCCTTTCTCTGCCGTTACGAATCCCTGAGGGATTGCTTCAATATGAGCGGGATTACAGCAGCCGCAGAAAGCTTCAGGTGCTGTACCGGCTACTCCGAACATACCCGTCTTTTTTCCATTAATGCTGAATTTCTCAACCCTGTGGTTGCCGGTATTGGCCACATATAACTGTCCGTCACCAAGCGCGACATCAAAATAAGGACTGGGTATAACAAACTTATCCTCAGAGTGTCCCATCATCGAAATTACTTCGCCTTTCCGGCCTATTACAAAGACCCGTTTATTTCCGGCATCGGCTACGGCAAGATACTCACCATCAGATGATAAGGAAGTTATAATACTACCTCCTTCCCAGGGTCCCCATTCACCCAGGGGTTTCCCTGAGGATGAAAAAAGCAGAACTGCTTCGTTTGTTGCAGCAAAAACTGTATCACCCGATACAGCCAGGGCAGTTATTTTTTCTTCTGTATCAATGGTCCATATATCTCCAAAGTCGCCTGTGAGAGCTTTTACAAATGAAGTCCCTCCTAAGTACACATCACCGTTATCAGCGACAGCTACGGCCGCCAGTTCACCATCACCTGCATCATAGGTCCTGTCAATGACCCACTTATCTTCAATGAGTGGATCATCGGGATCTATAGATATTGATGGTGAGACATTCTTAGGACTTCTGGTCGAATCGAAAATGATATAGCCCATAAAAGCCAGAATAATCGCAAGTGACAATAATGCAGTCAGTTTCTTATTCATTATCATTCGTATTACCAATATTAAGGCATACAAGGTTCCGTGCATCTCTCAGAATAAGGTTGTTGCCTGCAATGGCCATAGGTGCCCAGGCCTCTATCCCGTCGAGTAAATGATATTGTGAAAGTAAGGTGGCTTCTGATCCTTCAAGTCTGAAAAAGAAGAGGTTGGCATCATCATCAAGGAGAATCAGTTTATCGTCCTTCACAATATAGGGTCCCAGCCCCCGTCCGAATCTCATATCCTTGCCACTGCTCCATACAAAAGTTCTGAGGTCGGACCAGTGATAACTAACAAGTTGTCTTTTTAGAGGGCCTGCGTTCTCAGGTAAAACCGACCATACATAACCCCCGGTAAAGACAGGTGTCTGCTGGTCGCTGGCCAGCCCTTCAATGGCTTTATGCGATTCAACAAGCACGGCATTGTATCCTGAGCCATTAAAATCAATCCTTATTTTTCCGCCTCCGGCTCCGTAGCTGCCGAACAAGGCAATCTCATTGTTCTCAAGAAGCAGGGGAGAGGCAGCTGTAGTACCCGGGCTCCATTCCTTTGTTTTCCATAGGACCTTTCCGGCATCGGCTCCGTCGGCAGCGACACCAACAACACCACCGACAGCATTATACACATACATCTTCCTGCCATGAATTACCATAGGCATAACCGATCCGTGCGACATCATAAGGGAATCAGGGTTGGGTGTTCTCCACAATATTTCCCCGTCGGAACATCTCACCCCGATCATCAGTGCTTTGCCTCCCGGAGCCAGAATTGCCATATCGTTGTCGATTAACGGACACTGTCCCGAGTAAAAGTCCGGGGTTATCTTCCCCTTTGAACTACCAGGCACTCCGAACTCCTTTTCCATGTCAATAG
Source organism: uncultured Rikenellaceae bacterium (assembly GCA_964642615.1). Lineage (GTDB taxonomy): Bacteria > Bacteroidota > Bacteroidia > Bacteroidales > VadinHA17 > LD21. Next base: position 4,684 of record CAZXSW010000035.1, read on the forward strand.
TCCACAACAGATCGCCAGTCAGGGGATCAACACACATCACATGGGAACGGGGACCAACGGTAACAAGATATTTTTCAGTGACGGCAGGGATAGTACGCGAGTAACCATGATTTCTCTTCATGTCGACATAATACCATCTTCTCCATAGTTCGGTGCCCGACTTCAGGGAGAAACAACGGAGCATATCAGCTTTTCTTCTCTCGTCATAATCAAGGATATATACCCGGCCATTCATCACTGCCGGACCGGCATAGCCTTCACCGAGAGTCTTCTTCCATACCACAGGCGGGCCTGTGCTATCCCACGATAAAGCCATCTCAAAGGTGTCCCTTACTATATTGTCAAAGTTACTGCCCCTGAACCTTGGCCATTCTCCCGGTTCCATTTCGTCAAAAGTACCAAGTGTATCGAAGAATTCTCCAACTATGATATCCTCTGACCGGGGCTCTGCCTTCGGCCTGTTATCCATGCCCGGTACCCTCACCTGGAGTTCGGAAGGATAATGATCGCCGGTGAACCACCATACCAGTACCGCAGCAAAGAGAACTGCAGATGCCCCTGTCAGTAGCCTGTTATTTTTCCCTGATATCATATGCATTAAGAGCTTCTCCATGCCTGAGATAGAGTACCCCGTTATGAATTACGGGATGTGCCCAGTAAGGACCTGAACCGCCTTTGAAATTAAAACTGCTAACAAGATCAAACTTTGAAGGATCGGGCCTCAGTAAGCCAACGGTACCCCGGCGCTCATCGTATATATACAACATTCCGTCAGCTGCAATTATCGAACCCTTATTGTTCCAGTGATGTTCCCACATTTTCCTGCCGGTGTTCCATTCGATGCAACACCAGCTTCCATCACCGTTATTTCGCCAGTTCGAACCATAGATGTAGCCATCTGTGACCACCACACCTCCATGGTGAACATCCAGTACCTGGTCGGTCCATACAACCCTGGCATTCTTCCCGTCATCACCTATATCTATCATTACACCTCCATAGTCATACGCCCCGGTCATATATATCATATTGCCTGATATAACGGGTGTTACGCAGAGAATCTGGCCACTGTCGTTAATATCATCCTTGCCCAGAGCTTCCCTGTGATTGACCTTCCACAACAGTTTCCCATCAGCAACATCTATTGCGAAAATAAACCTTGGGGTTATATTTACCATTATTCTGGTGCCAGCCTTGTCGAAGAGTATTGGTGACAGATAAGAAGCAGGGTCATTGATGCTTTCTGATTTCCATATCAGTTCACCGGTATTCTTGTTGAGGGCTATGGTTGTTGTATTGGGACCTCCGGTTGTGAAATAAAGCTTCTCACCGTCGATCAGAGGAGATTCTGCTATGCCCCAGGAGCCATAGGTGCCACCGAATATCTCACTTGCCTTCACCTGCCAGATTATCTCCCCGGATATTCCGTTAATGCAGGCCAGGTCTCCGAAACCGCTTGTTACATATATCCTTTCACCGTCAACTACAGGAGTACAGCGGCTTTCCGGGTATGACTGCTCCCAGAAGCGTCCGTATGGGGTCTTCCACTTTACCTTCCCTGTGGCATCAAGAGCCAGGAGGACATCATTTGGCTCTTCAAGTCCCGTCAGGTATATGGTGTTGTTGCCAAAAGTAACTGAGGAATGCCCTTTGGGCAGGGTTGTATTTGACCAGATAAGGGCAGGTCCACCTTCGGGCCACGATTTAAGCAATCCTGTCTCGGCAGAGATTCCTGAACGGTTTACTTCTCTCCATCCGGTCACTTCTCCGTCGTCAATCTTTACTGACTGATTTTCAACGGCAGGGGTCGCCGTTGCTGTCACCTCCTTATCTGAAGAAATAAGATAGAAAATTCCATATCCTATAGCTCCGATGATTATAAGAGAAAGTGCAATTATAAATATCCGCTTCATATTTTTATCTTTTGTCTTTTGTCTTTTATCTTTTGTCTTTAATCTTTTGTCTTTAATCTTTTGTCTTTTATCTTTTGTCTTTTGTCTTTT
>CAZXSW010000035.1:6786-22460 GCA_964642615.1 uncultured Rikenellaceae bacterium
TCTTTTTCTCACCCTGCTATCATCCATACCCTATCTCCTTTAAAGCCTCAAGCCTCAAGCCTCACGCCTTTTTTTTTGGCCTCACGCCTTTCTTTGGCCTCAAGCCTCAAGCCTCACGCCTTTTTCTGGCCTCACGCCTCAAGCCTCAAGCCTCTTATTTGTCTTTACCGGGATTTACCTGCTTCTCAGGGAATAAACGGCAAGGTGCTCACCATGTCTTATAAAAAGCCTGCCCTTATTAATGACCGGGTGAGCCCAGTATGGTCCGCTGCCTTTTGTTATCCGGAACTGGCTCACCACATCGAGTTTTTCTTTGCCAGGTCTTACAAGACCAATGTTTCCGGTGCGTTCCTCATAAATATAGAGCATTCCGTCAGCCGAGATTACCGATCCCTTGTTGTGCCAGTTGTTTATCCACAGTGTTTTCCCCGTGTTCCAGTCAACACAGATCCACCTGCCCATTGAGTTGTTGTCGTGAGTGGAGCTGAAGATAAGGTCACCCAGCAGAACAGCACCTCCTACATGAGGGGTAAGGTCAGTGTTTTTCCAGACAACTGTTGGGGTCGATCCGTCAGGATTTATCTTAAGTTTTACTGCAACCTGGTTATAACCGTTAGCAACCAGCAGAAAACCATCGCGGTACAAAGGAGTGTTTGTATGGTTTCTTCTTCCGCCCTGCTGGGCATTAAGTCCTTCATAACTGACTTTCCATAAAAGCTTTCCGTCGGCAACATTTATTCCGAGTATGCTTCCGGTGGTAACTGTAACCAGTATTTTCCTGCCTCCCGATTCAATAACCAGTGGGTTAACATACTGGGTACCTTCATTCAGAGGAGGTGTTGTCCACACCACTGATCCGTTTGCTGCGTTTAAAGCAACTGCGGCTGCAACATTGCCACCGGGGGTTCCGATAACCTTGTTGTCGACAACAACCGGTGACTCAGAAATCCCGAACATAGGTGCCTTTGAATTGTATTTCTGGAAATAGTTAACCGTCCAGATTATTTTTCCATCTGTGCCGATACATACCATGTCGCCGGCTCCACTTACAACGTATAGCTTTCCTCCGGCATAGGTGGCAGTACTCCTTGAATCGGGATAGTTGCTGTCAGAGGCCTTTCCGTAGCGGGTCGACCAGAGAAGTTTCCCCCCCTGGGTAAATGCAGTAAGATAATCGTCCGAACCTTTACGACCTGTTATATAAACAGCATCATCTGTCACTGTAACACTTGAGAAGCCATTGCCGGCTTCCATCGACTCCCAGAGGAGCGAGGGGCCTGATGAAGGCCATGTCTTCAGCAGTGACGATTCGGGATAAATTCCTGTCCGGCCACTTCCCCTCCATTCATTGACTGTCTGTGCCTGCAACGAAAAAAAAGAAGCAAGCGTTGCCAGACATGACATGAAAATTATTTTGCTTTTTCCTGACATAGTCTTTTTTTTTAATGAGCCGCAATATATAAAAACAAGCTTTAACAACCGAAATATCATTGTAATAAACACCTTGAAACACAATCGAATTAACAATATTTAACATTTATTTCTACCATGTCTGACGACTGCAAACAGATAATTCTGCCGGCCTTTTTCCATGCAAGGCAACTTCCATCCCGTCACCTGCTACCATTATATCTGACCATGCTTTAAACGGCGTCCAAATTCACAGATAGTCACTTGTTAAACACTCCCGGTCCAGGCATTTGATGAAAATAGTTACTGGTTTCCTTGATTTAATATTTTAAATTATACATAGCTTATATATTACTATTATACGCCATATAGAGTCTTAAAGTTAATATTTTAATGCTTAATATCGTTTTTTGTATATTTTATTTATTTTGTTTTGATTTTTTATTAAATTTGCTGCCATAAAAAAAGGCAAGGCGAAAAGACTGAAGCCTGAATTAAATAAAACAAAAAAATATTGAGATATGTGTGGAATTGTAGGAGCTTTTGATCTGAAGGTTGATCACAGTGAACTCAGGCCTGTGGTACTTAAAATGTCGGGTAAGGTGAGGCACAGGGGACCGGACTGGTCAGGTATCTGGTGTTGTCCCGACGCCATTCTGGCCCATGAGAGGCTTGCGATAGTTGATCCGCAGTCGGGAAAACAACCCTTTGTAAGCAGTGACGGAAAACTGGTGCTGGCCATTAATGGTGAGATTTACAACCATCAGGAGATAAGAAAGCGTTATGAGGGTAAATGGGAGTTTACTACAAATTCAGACTGTGAAGTACTTCTGCCTCTTTACCGCGACAAAGGTCCTGAATTCCTCGAAGACCTGAGTGGGATATTTGCCTTTGCCATCTATGATGTTGAGAACAAGTCGTATTTTATTGGCCGCGATCATATAGGAATTAACCCTTTATATACTGGCAGGGATAAATTCGGCAACTTCTTCATTGCCTCTGAGCTTAAGGCACTTGAAGGGGTCTGCAGTCAGATCAGTGAATTTCTCCCCGGTCATTATCTTGATAGCAGGGAAGGAGAGATGAAAAGGTGGTACAGGCGTGAATGGATGGACTACAATGAGGTGGCAGACAACCCATCTTCGGTTGATGAGCTGCGCACAGCACTCGAGGATGCTGTTCACAGGCAGCTGATGTCGGATGTGCCTTATGGGGTTCTGTTGTCGGGAGGACTTGATTCATCCGTTATTTCAGCCATAGCCAAAAAATTTGCACCAAAACGGATAGAATCGGGAGACATGCAGGATGCATGGTGGCCCCAGCTCCATTCCTTTGCCATAGGTCTGAAAGGTTCGCCCGACCTTGAAGCTGCCAGAAAGGTAGCTGATCATATCGGAACCATCCATCACGAGGTGTATTTCACTGTCGAAGAAGGTTTTGATGCTATAAGAGATGTTATTTACCACATCGAAACATACGACGTTACCACGGTAAGGGCTTCCACTCCCATGTATCTCCTTGCCAGGGTCATCAAGTCAATGGGTGTCAAGATGGTACTCACGGGTGAAGGATCAGATGAGATCTTTGGAGGCTATCTCTATTTTCACAAGGCTCCTGACCCGAAATCATTCCATGATGAGACATTAAGAAAGATAAGCAAGCTTCATCTCTACGACTGCCTGAGGGCCAACAAGTCGCTGGCAGCATGGGGTGTTGAGGGACGTGTGCCATTTCTTGACAAGGAGTTCATAGATGTTGCAATGCGGCTGAACCCTGCCGACAAGATGATAGTTCCCGGAAGAATAGAGAAGTGGATGCTTAGAAAAGCTTTTGAGGATTACCTTCCGGAGTCTGTTTTATGGAGGCAGAAAGAGCAGTTTTCAGATGGGGTAGGTTATAACTGGATAGACACTCTTAAAGGCATTGCTTCAAAACAGGTGTCAGATCACCAGATGGCCAATGCCCGATACAGATTCCCTGTCAATACGCCAATGTCGAAGGAGGAATACCTTTACAGGATGATCTTCTCGGAGCACTTCCCTTCCGATGCGGCTGCATCGTGCGTGCCTTCAGTACCTTCAATAGCTTGCAGTACGGCTGAAGCGCTTGCATGGGACATATCTTTCAGGAACAATGCCGACCCTTCCGGCAGAGCTGTCAGAAACGTCCATAAGGAGGCTCTGCCGGACCAGGCTCAATGAGATGGGCAGCTTAATAATGAAAACTTTCCAAAATAGGAAGGGGCCAGGTTTCAAGTATCGTGAATACTGTTATTTTTGCAGATAATAAAACCGTAATTACCCGTCATTATGGAAGATAATAACAGCGACTTTGACACCTTTAAAATAATTCTTTGGCTAATACTGTTCCTGGGCTTCGGCATTATTATTATTACTTGCAAGCCTGCTCAGCGTGACTATATAATGACTGTCAACGGTCCGGTTGACATAAGCCAGACCGGCACCTTCCTGGAGCATGAACATATACTTGTTGACTTCATAGGGGCCGACAGTACAGGGTACCACAGATGGGACAGAGAAGAAGTAAGCGAAAAACTCACTCCCCTTATTGCTGAAGCGGGAAAAAGAGGAGTGACTACCATAGTTGAATGTACACCGGCTTATCTGGGCCGCGATCCCCTTTTACTAAAGGAGCTTTCTGCCCGGACAGGAATGCATCTTGTGACAAATACAGGTTACTATGGTGTAAGGAATAACCTTTATCTCCCCGAAAACTTTTATTCACTGGATGCTCCGGGACTGGCTGCGTTGTGGACCGCTGAATTCGTCAATGGAATTGAGGATACAGGTATCAGGCCAGGGTTCATCAAGATCAGCGTGGATCCTTCTGAACCACTTTCCACGGACCATAGAAAACTTGTTTCGGCAGCCGCACTCGCTCATCTTGAGACCGGACTTACCGTTGCATCGCATACAGGTCCCGACGGACCTGCCCTGGAACAGATAAGGATACTGGGAGAACATGGCGTTCACCCTTCAGCATTTATTTGGGTTCATGCCCAGGGCGGCACTTCTGAGGGGAACATTGAAGCGGCCAGGGCAGGAGCATGGATATCACTCGATAATATACATGCACCAGCCGATCCCGGAGATACCGGCGAGGGTTCACCCGAATGGTATGCCGGCAGGATCGATGAACTCCGCAAGAACGGATTCCTTAAACAGATTCTGATATCTCATGATTCAGGATGGTACGATCCGGCCAAACCCGAAGGAGGTGAAATAAATGGTTTTACAGCAATCTTCGACTACCTTATACCCGCCCTGAAAGAAAAGAACTTTACTGACAATGAAATTGATCAGATCCTTGTCGCCAATCCCGGAAATGCCTTTAAAATAAGGGTCAGACCCCTGAACCGGAAACCTGCTTTCTGATACCCGGAATGTTTTATTGTCTTTTATACATATTAACCTATATGTATAAATACTTATTATTTTTACAGCTTAATTGCCAATTCCCTGTTATTCTTATTGGTGTAATTTTACCGCTTAAGAAAATCAGGGAACCATGCTTGACCTAATCCTGGAGAAGTCAGGGGGAAACATAAAAGAGAAGAAGAATTCAAAACGGAATGTCAGCTTAGACAAACCGATAAAGAGTTTAATCAAATCTATCTCCTGGAGAGTTGTCGGAACCATTGATACAATGATTATAAGTTATTTTATTACCGGTAAATTATCGCTTGCCATATCAATTGGAGGTATTGAGGTTGTTACCAAAACAATACTCTATTACTTCCACGAAAGGTTATGGGCTCGTATCCACAGGATCAGGATCAACATACTTAAGAAATCGGATAAGAGGAGATATGAACAAAACAGAACTGAAAAGAACACTCCAGGGAAAATCACCGGGGGATTCATTAGAAACCCTGGCTGCAATGTTTCCCGGGCAAATACTTTTTACAACCAGCTTTGGAATTGAAGATCAGGTAATAACGCATATCATTTCAGAGCGGAAATTACCTGTCGAAATAGTAACAATAGATACGGGAAGACTTTTCCCCGAAACATATGACGTATTTAACAGGACTATCAGGAGATATGACCTGAAAATAAAAACCTACTTCCCTGATCATGAACCTGTTGAAAAGATGGTCACTGAAAAAGGACCTTTCAGCTTTTTCTACTCCCGAGAGAACAGGCTTGAGTGTTGCCACATAAGAAAAGTAATGCCACTTAGCCGGGCTCTAAAGGACAGGAAAGTATGGATATCAGGAATAAGGGCTGACCAGTCGGATAGCCGGGCAAAGATGGACTGGATGGAGTATGATCAAGATAAGGATATCTTAAAATATTATCCTCTTTTTTCATGGACTTACGGGCAGGTAAAAGATTTTATCAAAGAGGCCGGCATCCCATACAATCTGCTTCACGATAAGAATTACATAAGCATTGGATGCCAGCCATGCACAAGGGCAGTTAACCCTGGTGATGATTTCAGGTCAGGCCGCTGGTGGTGGGAGAGCGACAGCCAGAAGGAATGTGGATTTCACATTAAACACTGATTAAAACAAGGCAAATAAGTGCCTGATAAGATGCCTGATTCTTTCAAAAAATACAGACGGGTAATTGCCTGTGCTTTTTGTAACAAACAAGAGAACAAAGAACAATAATGAAGATAAACGACGAACATCTTAAAGAGCTTGAGAATGAGGCTATCTTTGTAATGAGAGAAGTTGCTGCGCAGTTTGAAAAAAAAGTAATACTTTTCTCAGGAGGCAAGGATTCCATTGTACTCGTACACCTAGCCAGAAAAGCTTTCTGGCCGGCAAAAATGCCATTCAGCCTTCTTCATATTGATACAGGTCATAATTTTGAAGAGACACTCAGCTTCAGGGATAACCTTGCAAGGGATCTCGGCGTTGAACTGCTTGTCAGATGTGTCCAGGATTCAATAGAACAGGGGAGGGTAACAGAGGAAAAGGGAATTAATGCAAGCAGAAACAAGGCTCAGTCTGTCACCCTGCTCGATGCCATCGATGAACTTCAGATTGATGTTGCAATTGGAGGCGGACGCCGTGATGAAGAAAAGGCAAGAGCAAAGGAAAGATTCTTTTCACACAGAAACGAATTCGGCCAGTGGGACCCAAAGAACCAGAGACCCGAATTATGGAACATTTTTAACGGACATAAGAACTATGGGGAACACTTCAGGGTGTTTCCAATAAGTAACTGGACCGAACTTGATGTCTGGCAATATATCCAGAATGAAGATATCATACTGCCAGATCTTTACTATACCCACCGCAGAAAAATATTCAAAAGAAACGGAATCTATCTGGCATGGGCTCCCTTTATGCAGCTTAAACCGACCGAAGAAGTGTTTGAGGCAGATGTCAGATGCCGTACGATAGGTGACATTACCTGTACTGGAATAACACTGTCCACTGCCAACTCTCTTGAGGATATCGTTTCAGAGATAGCTGCTACCAGAGTTACCGAACGGGGTGGGAGATATGACGATAAACGTTCAGAGGCAGCAATGGAGGACCGCAAAAAAGAAGGTTATTTTTAATTAATCTATTTATTAAGGGGAACCTCCTGTAATCCCTCAGGAAACTATCCTGCCGGGATTTGTTACTTGGAAAACGTCTTGTCAGGAATATAAAATCAACAGGAAAATAATGGAGAAGAATACAGGAAAAGAGCTTAAGGGTTTGCTCAGGTTTACAACCGCAGGAAGTGTTGACGATGGGAAAAGCACACTTATTGGCCGCCTGCTTTACGACAGTAAATCAATATTTGAAGATCAGATGGATCATCTGGTTCAGTCAAGTAAACGTCTGGGCAAAGAAAATATCGATCTCTCCCTGCTTACCGACGGACTCAGGGATGAACGGGAACAGGGAATAACTATTGATGTCGCATACAGGTACTTTGCCACACCTCATCGTAAATTCATTATTGCAGATACCCCGGGACATGTCCAGTATACAAGAAACATGGTTACAGGTGCAAGTACCGCCGACCTGGCCGTCATTCTCATAGATGCCCGTAAAGGTGTTCTGGAACAAACCCTAAGACATTCCTATATTGCTTCCCTGCTCGACATAAGATATCTTGTCTTCTGTATTAACAAAATGGATATGGCAGACTATTCACAGGAAGTCTTTGAAAGTATAAAAGAACAGCTGCAATCGATGATCAGAATGTTTGACACTGAAGAGACATATTTCCTGCCTATCAGCGCCAAATTAGGTGACAATGTTGTCAATGCTTCATCAAACATGACATGGTATAATGGTCCAACCTTGCTGAGTTTACTCGAATCAATAGATATAAAGAAGACTAAAGACAGTTCCCCGGCCCGTTTTCCCGTACAGACAGTCATCCGCCCCCAGTCAGCTGAATACCACGACTACAGGGGTTATGCAGGCAGGATTGCAGGAGCCTCCTTCAGAGTGGGTGATGAAGTGCTTATTTATCCGTCGGGACTAAAATCCAGAATCGCCTCCATCGATGTGATGGAAAAGACACTGCAGGAAGCTTCAGATGGCGAATCAGTATCAATTACCCTGTCAGACCAGCTTGATATTGGCAGAGGCAACCTCTTTGTAAAAGCCTCTGAGCCTCCCAGACAGGAACTGGAAATTACACTTATGATATGCTGGTTCAGTGAGACTCCCCTTAAAACCGGAACCAGATACCTGGTCAGAAACTTTAGCAATGAGGTTCCATGCCTTATTAAATCAGTAAATTATAAGATGAACATAAACAAGCTTGAAAAAGAAAGCATGGACCTTCCCGTTACTATGAATGATATTGCAAACATCACTTTAAAAACAGTAAAACCTTTATATTTTGATAGCTATAAACAAAACAATATAACCGGGAGTCTTATACTTATTGAAGAAGGCACAAACAATACTGTTGCAGCGGGAATGATCGAATAGCTCTGGCTTTTTCCGCAACACCCCCTGGATGGGGTATTAATCATTCAATACGTAACTCAAATTTCTTAAACTGCCACCTGAGTATAAAAAAAGTTACAAGAGTAGCTATTATGTCAGCCGACGGGGTACTCAGCCATACGCCCTTAAGTCCCATGAAATGAGGGAGAATAAGCAGTGCCGGGATAAGGAAAAGTACCTGCCGTGACAGGGAAAGAAAGATTGATATGCCAGCTTTTCCTACTGACTGGAAAAAGGTAGTAGTGACTATCTGGAATCCCACTATCGGGAATGCCAGGAGATTAAGCCTCATCCCTGTAACGGCCAGTGCCGTCAGTTCATCGCTTGTAGTGAAGGCCGAAGCTATTGCACCCGGAAATATCTGTACAAGCAGAAAACCTGTTGATGTGACACATAAACCTGCAATAAGGGTATACCTGTATGTTTGTAACACCCTCTGCATCTTTCCGGCTCCGTAATTATAGCCCACTATAGGCTGCATGCCCTGATTGAAGCCGAAAACAATCATTATTATCAGTGTTGCTATGCTTACAATTATACCAAATGCCCCTATGGCAAAATCGCCTCCGTACTTTTTAAGACTAAGATTCATTATCAGATTTACCATACTGGCAGTCAGAAGCATAATGAAATTTGACATACCTATCGAAAATATGTCACTGATTATCAGCTTTTTTAACTTAAAGTACCCTGGAAGAAAATGTACAAAGCTTTTTGCCCTTAGAAAATGATTGACAACCCACACAGTGCCTGTCATCTGTGCCACCACAGTTGCAAAGGCAGCTCCCCTTATACCCCAGCCGAAAACAAAAATGAACAACGGTGCCAGCATAACATTGACTGCAACTGTCATCAGGGTTGTTATCATGGCTTTCCCGGGATACCCTGATGCCCTCATTATATTATTAAGTCCGAGGTAGAGATGTGTGAATATATTGCCCGCCAGGATAACCTGCATAAAATCCCTGGCATAGGGATATGTCTCCTCGCTGGCCCCCAGCGCAAAAAGGATGGGCCTTAAAAAGACCAGGGTCAGTACTGCAACCGACACGCTCAAAATCAGGTTAAGCATGACGGCATTCCCGAGAAACATGGTGGCTCCCTTCCTGTCGTAGCGGCCAAGCCTTATAGATACCATTGTACCCGCTCCGACACCCACAAGAGATCCGAAGGCAGCCGTGATATTCATAAGCGGATAGGTGAGTGCCAGTCCCGAAATAGCCATCGGACCAACTCCCTGGCCTATAAAAACCCTGTCTATGATATTGTAAAGCGATGCTGCGGCAGTGGCTGTAATTGCAGGAACAGAATAGGAAACAAGCAGTTTGCCTATATTTTCACTTCCTAACTCATGTGCATTTGTTTTGCGGGCCATCTGAATCTCAAAAACGGATGCAAATATCCTTCTTTAATCCGGATTTATAAAAATGTAAGGGATTAAATTGGCCGGCGGACTCTAAAAAACAAACAGAAGGAAGAATAAAGAATAAAGAATAAAGTATGAAGAATGAAGAAAAGTGGGGAAAGGACCACGGGCAATGCTAAGCATAAAACTCCCGCTGCCTGCCATTGAGCCCGGCAAGTGTGTCAATGCACACATTTACATCGTTTACAATCTGAAAATCAAACATTCCGACACACACAAAATCGGCACCATTTACAAATGCCCACTTAAAACCATCAATGGGATCAATGGCCCCGGCGGCAAGGACCTTGAAGCCCATCACCGGAACCTTTGTACGGTTTACAAACTCTACAGTCCTCTCGGGATAAAGACAGAAAAGATTGTCGTGAAACCTGTTATGGTCGGGCGACTTCTTTCCGTCAACTTCAAACGGGACCCTGAATTCGCGTGGATGCGCCGACCAGTAGTGATCGTGGTGCATAGTCTTCATATAGTAGTCGGGAATGATCCCCTGTTCTTCGCATGCAATAAGCGAATCAACGGTATGTGACGCCAGTCCCGCTGTAAATCCCATAGACCTTATCCTTTCAAGCATCAGGGCAATGACATCAGTCCTGTTATCCCTGACAAGCCAGTCACACCAGTTTCCCTGAACCTGAAGGATATCTGCCCCATAGTCGGCCGCTCTGTTTATCTGATCATAGTAATCACCCTTTTCCATATCCGGGGCAACCTGGGATATAACCTTTATCCTGCTGCCTGTTATCCTCTTGTACTTAGCCATGAGGGCATTTGTAGGAAATCCGATGTTGATCGTGTTAATCCCTGCTTTTTCAGCAATAATAAGGGTCTCATAAATCTTTTTCTCAGTATTGTATGCTTTGAAAAGGGAAGGCACATAAATAAGGTCGCGTGAATGGGCCCATCCCCCTATGAGGTTACCACCCATTACAAGCCTGCTTATCTCATGACTGCCGATCCGGCCTTTAGGAAGCTCTCCCTTAATCTCACCAAGCGCAATCTGGTCAAGCTGGATGGTAGCTCCCGACATCACATCTATCCTGTTCTTTCTCTGGAAGTCAAGGGACCACCAGCCCATAAGGCCAAGCAATGGGAGCGAGGCAAGGTTCTTAACAAGGTCCCTGCGCGAATCTGAATGATTATCCACAGTATCCCCGGTGGCTTCAGGCTTATTTGTTCTCTTTAACATAGCCACAAGAGCATCAATTCCATAACCCCTGTCCCTGCTGAAGAATACAAGCAGAAGAGCTGCACATTCAATAAACAGCCTGTCAACAATAAAAAGATGCCCCTCACTGATGTTGAACAACGAAGAACCAAAAGGAGGATAGGCAAAGTAATACAATATAAGAAGCAGCGAACCCGCAAGCGAAGCAAGCCTTATGAAAACACCAGCAAAAAGTGCCAGCCCTATCAGGATAAGGCCATATATGTTCATAATATCGACAAGCTTCATCATAGCCGGAGAAGCCGCCAGAGAGTGATAAAAACCCGACATGAAGCCACTGGTGTTGGCCAGATAGGAATGAGCCGACCAGCCATCAATAAAAAGCTTTGAGATACCTTCATACAAAAAATGCCATCCAATGGCAATCCTGAGGATTGTAATTGATATTTTGCCCGTTTCATTTCTCTTTTCCGACATAAACAACAGTTTTACAGGCATATTGCCGGTTGTTATTTCATAATTAGTCTTACCAGCCAGTCGGCTGTCAGACAAGGCAAAATAAGAATAAAATCAATATGAAGCATGTATAAATGACCTATTTTACATTTTCACAACTACCCTTTTTAATTAAGTTTTCTACAGTCTTTTTGTGCCATCACCGATAAGTATAATTGTTATATTTGTTTGTCAGGATCTCTATCAAAGATCGTGTTTTATGAGAAGGCCATATTAAAAAGCTGGTTTCCTGAAACTACTGGTAGGGTTTTTACAGGTTGAATGAATTATCCGGACTATCTGTGCCAGTGTAAATGAAATTTTTATTTATTTACAAATCAATATAATAGTATTATATATATAAAGTAAAACCTCATATATGTCTTAAGTCCTGAGATCTTGATTTTACAGATATAGGTTTTAAGCTGTATCATGATTATAAGAAAACAGGAATAAATATTATAAACAGAAATGAAAAGAAGGAAGTTTTTAGAGATCACATCACTGGGGTCGGCAGCTCTGGCTTCTTCAATGTATATTCCCTTTGGAGAGGTGAGAAGTGTTTCAACCGGTGGAAAAACAATTCAAAAATTAACAGGTATGAAATGTACAAAGGCAAAAAGGCTTGAATACACAAAAAGGGCCGAAGAGTTGGTGAAATCACTGACACTTGAAGAAAAAGTATCTCTGATGGGAGGGAACATAACCCTCGAAGAGCTGATGACCAGCCTTACACCGGGATCGGGAAATCACTACAATAGTGTTCCCTACGTGGCCGGAGGCATTGAGTCAAAAGGGGTTCCGGCCATGAAGTTCTGCGACGGTCCGCGCGGAGTCGTTTGCGGCACCGGCAAAAGCACATGCTATCCGGTTTCAATGCTCAGGGGCGCAACCTTCAATACAGAACTGGAAGAAAAAATAGGACACGCCATCGGAAAGGAAGTGCGTGCCTTCGGTGGCAACCTGTTTGCCGGGGTTTGCATAAACCTTCCCTATAACCCTGGTTGGGGAAGGAGCCAGGAGACCTATGGTGAAGATTCCTTCCATATAGGTCAGATGGGTGCAGCCCTTGTAAGAGGCGTACAGAATGAGAATGTTGTAGCCTGTATCAAGCACTATGCCTTCAACCAGATGGAGATATCAAGGTTCAAGGTTAGCGTAAGCTGCGACAAAAGGACTGAAAGGGAAGTGTTCCTTCCTCATTTCAAGGATTGCCTTGATGCCGGTGCTGCATCATTCATGAGTTCATACAACCTGTTCCAGGGCACCAAGTGTGGCCATCATAAATACCTTCTTAACACAGTTCTTAAAAAGGAATGGGACTTTGACGGTTTTGTAATGAGCGACTTCGTATGGGGCGTCACCGATACCGTTGAAGCTGCCAACGGAGGTCAGGACATGGAGATGTGCAACACCATGTTTTTCGGCGAGAGACTGGTAAGGGCTGTAAGGGAAGGCTTTGTTCCCGAAGAAAAGATAGACCAGTCGGCAACCAGGATAATCAGAACCCTTCTGGCTTTCGAAGATGCCTACGACCAGAACTATGATGAGTCTGTAATAGGAAGCCCCGAACATATTCAGCTTGCACTCCAGTCAGCCAGGGAAGGAATAACCCTGCTTCAGAACAAAAACAGTTCCCTGCCTTTCAGCAAAAAAACAGTAAAAAAGATACTTGTGCTGGGCCGGCTTGCAAATACAGAGAACACTGGCGATAACGGATCAAGTAAGGTCTTTCCTGCCTACGTTGTTACGCCGCTTGAAGGACTTAAAAAACTTATGCCAAAAGCAAAAATAACCTACTACGAAGGCTCTGACATGGAACAGGCAAAAACCCTTGCCGCCGCATCCGATGCCGTGGTTGTTGTTGCAGGTTACGATTTCAGCGATGAAGGAGAATATGTATCTGAAACATCAGGCGATGCCGGCATAGCAATGGGCGGCGACCGTCTTGAAACCCTTGGACTCCATAAGGAAGATATAGATATTATAAAGGCAGTGGGACCCGTTAATAAAAACACTGCAGTGGTTCTCTTTGGCGGAAACATGATTATGATAGACGACTGGAAGGATTATGTAAACTCAATACTTATGGCCTACTATCCGGGGATGGAGGGAGGAACTGCCATAGCCGAGATATTGTTTGGCGATGTTAACCCAAGCGGGAAACTTCCCTATGTCACTCCCGAAAAGGAAAGTGATCTTCCCCAGGTCAACTGGGATACTGAATCACAGTTCTATGACTACTATCACGGCTACAGGAAACTTGACAAGGAGAATGTCAGCCCGGATCTGCCGTATGGTTTCGGACTGTCTTACACAACATTCCAGCTATACGGTCCGGAGTTCAGTACCGATGGCAAAATAATTACAGGTAGCTGCACCGTAAGGAACACTGGTGACGTTGAAGGAACTGAGGTGGTCCAGTTGTATGCAGGTTTCAGAAAATCAGCCATAGACAGGCCTGTTAAAACACTGACAGGTTTCAGCAGGGTCAGCCTTAAGCCCGGTGAAGTGAAAAAAGTCGCCATTTCATGCCCTGTCGAGAAACTGTACTGGTACAATCCGCTTAAGGAACAGATGGAACTTGAACATATGGATTATGAGGTATATATAGGAACAAGCTCCGATCCTGCCGATCTTATGAATGGTACAATACGTTTATAAAATACTGCCGGATGCCTCTGAAAGACCCGGTATTGACTTAAAACTAATATCCACGTTTTATGAAACCCACATGTATCAAATACCAAAATACGTATGTATATAATTTTCAAGCATGTGGGTTCCATCAGACCATTAAATTTTAAATTATATACGGATGAAAAGAAGAAAATTTATTGAAATGACTTCTATGGGTTCTGCTGCCCTTGCATCATCTTTCTACATTCCGTCGCTTCAGACTGACAGAAAGCTTAAGGTAGGACTTATCGGAGCCGGATGGTACGGTATGGTTGATATCAACGCTGCCTTTAAGGTCGGAGGCATTGAAGTAACGGCAATCTGCGATGTTGATTCGGATCACCTCAAGACCAGTGCCGATGAGATAGAAAAGCTTCAGGGCTACAGGCCGAAGACCTTTAAGTACTATAAGGAACTTCTCGACATGAAGGGCTTTGATGCCATTTTCATTGGAGCACCACCACAGTGGCATGCACTTATGTTCATCGATGTATGCAAAAAGGGACTCGACGTCTATTGCGAAAAGCCCCTTGCCTATGATATCCGTGAAGGACTGGCAATGGTTGAAGCTGCAAACAAGGCAGGCAACATTGCACAGATCGGTTTCCAGCGCCGCCAGAGCCAGGCTTTCAGAAAGGTTAAGGATGTTATTAAAGAAGGAAGAATAGGTGAGGTCAGGCAGATCGTTGCCCAGATCCACTACGATCCGGGAGCCCAGGATAACACTATCCAGCCCCCTCCGGCTACCCTCGACTGGGATCTCTGGTGCGGACCGGCTCCGAAACTCGAATACAGACCTAATATAGGGCATTTCGCCTGGCGGCTTGAAAAGGAATACGGTAACGGACACCTTGTCGACTGGGGAATTCATCATATTGATGTGATCAGGAAGATCATGGACGAGGATATGCCCCTCGAATTCCACTCCTTCGGAGGGAATTTCGTACTTAAGGACAAGATCACCACCCCCGACACACTCACAGCCAGCATGGCCTTCAAAAAGGCCCCTGTTGTATGGCAGCACAGGATGTGGGGCAATGGTGAAGTCAACAGGGAGTTCAATAACGGAATCTACTTCTATGGCGACAAGGGCTCTATCTTTACTGACGAATCGAGATACACCATCTACCCCATGGGACGCAATGCCCAGAAGGAGGAAGTGGCTCTCCCGACCCCGGATATGCAGGAAAGAAGCGTTAAAAGCTTCCTCGATGCCGTAAGGACAAAGGATAAAAGCCTTATAGCCTGTACTCCGGCCGACGCGTTCATGTCAACCGCCACTGTTCAACTCGCAATGATCTCATACTACACTAACTCAGTCGTAAAATGGGATCCCGACAGAATGGCCATTCCCGACAATCCCACTGCAGCCGCACTGCTTAAAAGGGATTACAGGTCAGGATACACCCATCCCTGATTTATGTAAAAGCTTAAATTGTAAATAAGTAAAAAGTCCGGGCAATTAAAGTCCGGACTTTTTTAATATTTGTATAACAAGTATTTATCTTTAAATACCTAAAGCATCACTTATTAGTTTTATTTGATAAACGGAATAAAGCGGG
>CAZXSW010000035.1:22560-24852 GCA_964642615.1 uncultured Rikenellaceae bacterium
TGCCCGGGATACAGCACAGCCAGAAGGAGAGGAGTGGAAAAAAGCAGAATGAGAATGTTCTGGTAGAAAGAAATGAAGAACAGATTAAACAGTCCAAACTTCAGCCTGCTCTGAAAATAAGGATGCTCTCTCAGTACCTTCCACCTGTAATCCTCTTCTCCCTGCCAGGGAATGATGCTGTAACCTCCCTTCCTGCCAAAATTCCAGGTCAGCCTGAAACCCCATACGGCAACAAGAAACGACATAATATAAAGACGAGGTGACTGATAGGCCGAAAGGGTTATCAGGCTGTAGAAAACAGGCATAAGGCTCCAGAGCTTATCCACCTGGCTGTAGTTGCGGGTGATCTCGCTTACAATAAAACACAACAGCGAAACGGCAGTCATTAGAATCAACCAGGTTGAAACCAGACCCCTGAAATCAGCATCAGCGGTAAAAGCAGAAAAGACTGAAGGTCCCACGGCATCGGGACTGAATAACATATAACTCATCATTATTTTGTTTTGAAATTTCCCGGTTATTTAAAAAGGCACAATAATAATAATAAAAGCAAAATATAAGATCATTTCTTTTTCTTTTCAGCCACAGATGGTGAAAGGACGAACCGTTTACCCGGTTTTTCTTCAGGGAGTCAGGCAGTCATATTCTGACCTGTGAGCAGGCTGTCCACATTATAGAAGACATTATGATCACATTCATTTCTTTCCTTTAACTCTATAACATCATAGAGTTTTTCGAGCTGGCTTATAACCTGCTGGTACTGTTCATTTCTGTTAACCAGAAGGTACATCACGCTTGCAGATCCCTCGCCGATGGCACCGCAGAGAATGCCTTCGAGGTTATATCCGCGCCTGGAGAAAAGACCGGTTATATGCGACATTACACCCGGATGGTTCTTTACTATCAATTCGATAACGGTATGATTTTTCTGTTTCATTTTATTAAGTATTAAGATTAACCTATCATTACTTTATTTGCTGATCCCGGAGGAACCATAGGGAAGACATTTTCAGAAAATCTGATGGGGATATTCACAAAGACAGGTCCTTCGTTTTCAAGCGCATTGCGAAGAACGGCAAGTGGATCACCTTCCTTTTCAAGGTCGAAGGATTTTATGCCGAATCCCCGGGCAATCATTGCAAAATCGGGTCTCGCCTGAAACTCCGATGCAATGAATTTCTTATCAAAGAAGAGTTCCTGCTGCTGCCTGACAAGTCCAAGGTAGCCGTTATTGAAAAGGAGTATTGCCAGGTTGGGTTGCTGTTCTGCTATCGTTGCCATCTCCTGTATGTTCATAAGGAAGGAACCATCACCCGAAAAACAGACTACTTTTCTGCCCGGCCAGGCAAGTGCAGCTCCTATTGCGGCAGGTACTCCGAACCCCATTGTTCCAAGCCCCCCTGATGTAAGAAAAGTCCTTGACCTTCTGAACGGATATTTCATTGCAACCCACATCTGATGCTGACCGACATCTGTAGTAACAATAGTGTCTTCCGGGACATTGGCAGCTACTTCGTCAATGATTCTCAGCGGATGAAAGACATCACCGTTAAGAGGCGCCTTTACATATGGCATGAGGTCTTTTGCGGAAGCTGCCTGGTCTGTCCATTCCGAACGCTGATCTCTGTTTATTAATGGGATAAGTGCTTTAAGGAAGACATTTATATCGGCATTTACATGCCTGTGAACAGCTTTTATCTTTCCTATTTCGGTTTTGTCTATGTCAACCTGGATTATCCTGGCATATTTACAGAACTCAGATGCCTTGCCCGTAGCCCTGTCGTCAAACCTGAAGCCAAGTGCAAGTACCAGGTCGGCCTTATCAGTTATATGATTTGCGTATTTTGTCCCGTGCATTCCCATCATACCAAGGTAAAGCGGGTGAAAAGGATCAAAGGCACCCAGTCCCCGGAGGGTTGATATAACCGGAATATTGTTCTTTTCAGCCAATTCAGTAAGCAGTCTCTCTGATCGCGATTCAATAATTCCGGCACCATACAGGATAACGGGTCTCAGGGAGTTGTTTATCTCGCTGGCTATCTCATCAAGGCTGTTGTTGTCAATGCCATCCTTTGCATTAATCTCATGAAAAGATGGCCATTCCTTGAATTCAACCTCCTGGAGCTGGACATCACGGGGAACATCTATTACAACGGGACCGGGTCTGCCTGATTCGGCTATACGGAAGGCCTCAGGGATAATTTCAAGCAGATCGGCTGCCGAACGTGCAAGGAAATTATGTTTGGTAACGGGGATTGTCAGTCCGTAGGTATCTATTTCCTGAAAGGCATC
>CAZXSW010000036.1:0-2180 GCA_964642615.1 uncultured Rikenellaceae bacterium
AAACAAGGGTCAGGTATGACGGATTAACAGCACCGAGGCAAGGGCAACGACACCTTCCTCCCTTCCGGTGAACCCCATCTTCTCGGTGGTGGTGGCCTTGATGCCAACGTCATCAGGTTCAATCGAGGCTATTGAGGAGATCACCTTTTTCATCTCAGGTACATAGACTGAGATCTTTGGCTTTTCAAGGCATATGGTCGAGTCGATATTGACCACAGAGTAACCTTTATCACTTATAAGCGTCATAGTACGGCCAAGCAGTATCTTGCTGTCGATATCCTTAAAGGCAGGATCGTTGTCGGGGAAATGAAAACCTATATCCCTCAGGCCCGCAGCACCAAGAAGCGCATCACAAATGGCGTGTAGCAGAACGTCGCCGTCGGAATGGGCTATACAGCCCCTGGGTGAAGGGATATTGATACCTCCGATCCAGAGGTCGCGTCCTTCTTCAAGGCGGTGAAAGTCGATACCCTGGCCGGTCCTTATCTTCATCCGTTTGAACCGGGTTTCCTTATTGCATGGAGATCAAAAGCCAGAGAGAACCTTAGTGTTCTGGCCAGAGGATGGTTTTGTGTTGTCGGCATAAGGTATGAGAAGTCGAGGGTAAAACCCTTAAGCTTGAAACCTGCACCTGCAGTGAAGTACTTACGGTTTCCCTTGGTCTCATCCTCAAAGAAATAGCCTGTCCGCAGGGCAAACTGGCTGTTATACCAGTATTCGGCACCTACCGAATATGTCAGTTCCCTTATCTCTTCACTGAAACCTCCCGGGGCATCACCAAATGACTGAAAGATAGCAACCGGAACGGCGACATTGGGGTCTTTGCCCTGAATAACCTCTCCGTCCTCATAAACAGGAGGGGTGGGTACAAGGAGTTTATTGATGTCAACCGTCAGGGTAAGACGGTTAAATGAATCAAAGTCAATTGTGCCGGCTGTTCCAAGCCTCATATTCATGGGTATGAAATCGGATGTCTGGGAGTCGGAATAACTCATCTTTGAACCAATATTGGAGAGGTTCAGTCCGAAAGCCAGAAGTCCGTCCTTACCAAATGCTGATACCGGTTTCTGATAATATCCGGCAATGTCGGCAGCAACCGAAATACCTGGTCTTGTTGCTTCTCCCTCAGCATAGAAGCCTCCTGTAAGGTTCGAATAGATGAACCGGAGGGCTATACCGCCCGACAGATAGTCAGAGAAAAGCCTCGAATATGCCGCGTCAATTGAAAACTCATTGGGCCGGAAGGTAAGAAGTTCATTCCCAAAGGTGTCGGTGAAAGGCACATCTCCCAGTGATGAATAAAGCAAGCTTCCGCTTAAAACCTGTTTGGCGTCGAGTCTGTAGTATCCGGCAAGCGAAGCAAGGGTTATATCAGGAACCAGGTTCCTTAACCAGGGTGAGTATGTGATACCGGCGCCGCTTGCGCCGTCAATAAAAGCATACTTTGCAGGATTCCAGTGCATGCTGAAAATATCAGGTGAGGTAGCCACACCTGCATCACCCATCCCTCCGGCCCTGGAGTCAGGCGAGATGAGAAGAAAGGGGACAACCGTCTGAATAGCGTTTAACTCCCCTCCGTCAACCTGTGCCACCGATACTCCCGGAGCCATTACCAGCGCTGCAAAAAATATGATTGCCAATGCTTTATTCTTCATGCCTGTCCTTGATTTTTTAGTTATGCAAATATAAAACAATTTTTTACGTAAGTTATTGTGTGACTATTGTAAAATGATCATAGTGCCTGAACCTGAGCTTGTTTCCCCGCTGGCTGTCTTAATGGTTATAAGGTAAGGATAAACACCCCTTCCGGCCCTGCTTCCATCCTCACAGGTCCCGTCCCATTCAATAAAGGGCAACTGATAGCCTTCCACATTTCTCCGAAGGTTCATTATCCTTATAAGTCTGCCCCCGCTTGTGAAAATCTTAAGGGTGATGCCGAGCTCCTCTCCGGGTCTGTTTATACCTGCAGTTATCCGGGTGGATGTAATGAAAGGATTAGGGTAGTTGAAAAGCCTGTCAATGATCATCGGGCCTTCTTCAGTCACCTTGAAATAAAGTGTTTTTTCAGATGAGTTGTTTAGGTTGTCCCATGCCTTAAATGTTACCGAATGCTGACCCGGGGCGAGACCGCTAAGGAGGTATGCGACTTTCCCTTTTCTGAAATCATTGATGTCGGTTAC
>CAZXSW010000036.1:2280-4963 GCA_964642615.1 uncultured Rikenellaceae bacterium
GACCGCTAAGGAGGTATGCGACTTTCCCTTTTCTGAAATCATTGATGTCGGTTACAAACCAGTTGTTCAATACGATCCTGCCGTCACGCCCGCCGTCGAGGAAAGCAGTCAGGTCGTGACCCGTTTGAAACCCGGTTGCGTTTATTCCATTCTCATCACTCAGTACAGCCAGTAGGGTGGGGTCGGTACCGGTGATACCTCCGTCCCTGAACAGGGTGTCGTTCATGAAAAGTGAAATGTCCGGACCGGTGGTGTCAGCATCATGGGATCCCCCATATCCTCCTATAATGATATTGCTGTGTGAGCCCTTCATTTCAATACTTCCTTCGCCAGCATAGTATCTTATTTTTCCCGGCCCGTAACTGTAGTCTATACCGGCCGGCACCATAAAGGAAAACCTGAACCTTCCGTTCCGTACTGTTGCAAGTCCTCTTGCCACCACCGGGCCCTCTGAGAGAAACTCAGCCGGTGTGCCTCCGTCGTTGGCAAGCGTCACGGATCTGATATCCTTGTCAGTAACCATGTAGTTGACCGGACCGTTAAAATCAGACAGCTCATCTCCCGACATATCCGAAAGATGTCCTGATATGGTGACAACCGATAAAGCTTTGATGGTATCTGCAAGGGATGATACTGCTCTTCCGTTCACCGAATCGGTCTTTACAACACCATGCCATGGCCATCCAAGCCTCAGGGCCGGATCTCCCAGGAGGATGAAATTTCTTTTGTTGATTCCTGTTTCGGTATTGTTTTTAGCCTCCCTTATAATATCACCCAGCCGGAGGGCTTCGCCTGTCGCCTCCCTCCTGAATGCTGAGCTGAAGATGTTCCTGTTAAGTGAGTAGTTGGGAGCTGAATATGCCAGCCGAGATGTCGACATCAATGCGATGCTTCCTCCTTCAGCTTTCAGAAGCACTTTCTCACCTGCCGATGGTTTGTCGGTCCTGCTTCCGTCAATAATACTGGTCTCGGCATCGTCGAACCTGCTGAATTCGCAGGTTGCAGTAACAAACAAAGGCATCTTGCCACCGTTCTTCCATGACTGTATGTCTTCTCCGGTGAGTATCCTCTCATGAGCCAGCCCGTTCTCGTTACCGTGACCTGTATAGTTGAATATAAGGCAGCCCTCGTTTATCCTGTCGTTGATGGCTCTGTTGACAAGCGGATAACTCTCGCCGGTCTCCTTATTCTCCTGCCGGAATGAATCGAGGTATATCTTTTCAACACTGAAATCAGGATCCTCTGAACCTATTACTGCAGCTAATCCTTCAGCATCATTAAGATGGGTATTGTCATCCTCGTCATCGGCAACAACAGCTATCTTTGTCTTCCACTCACCGCTGTTGGCCGGATTAAGATATGCCCTTGTCTTTGCAACAAGAATGCCGGCTTCAGTGGTATCTGAAACGGGGAACCTGCCAATACCGATGTCGACGGTGCCGCTTCCTTCGCCTTCTCCTTCCTCAAGAAGGCCATAGAAATCGTCTGATGTATACGAAGTTGTATAGGCAGTTGAATTCTGCGACTGGTAGGTGGGGATGAAATTGGGATTGTCAGGAGGCAGTTTTTTATTATCAAACGATCCGTCGCCAAAGAGAAGCAGATATTTAAGCGGATGATCCGTGCCTTTCTGCCTTTCATATTTCATTCTGAGGAAATTCCTTATTGCCGAAATATCCGGGATGCCGCCTGAGAATTCGTTGTAGATCTGCTGGGGCGTCACTACAAGTGACGTAAGCCCGCTGTTGTTCAGATGAATGTCGGCAATCTTTCCGGCATGGGCCAGGAACATGGGATGTGTTACTATTACCATGTCGGCCTGTGCCGAACCATGAAGGTCCTGCCCGGGTTCGGGCGATGACCTGATAAAAGGAGAGGGGAGACTTCCGGCTGTGAATGCCACAAAACGCCGGAGTCCGTTACCCTCAGATCTGAAGGAGATTCCCCCTTCTCTCGATTCAGTAAAAACTGTTGCCGGATCCATCATATTGG
Source organism: uncultured Rikenellaceae bacterium (assembly GCA_964642615.1). GTDB lineage: Bacteria > Bacteroidota > Bacteroidia > Bacteroidales > VadinHA17 > LD21. Next base: position 4,273 of record CAZXSW010000036.1, read on the forward strand.
TGACGTCCCATACAATTATGCCAGTATTTACTGTCTCAATCCGGTACTCTGTAATAACTCCTTCTGCCGGAGCCATCCTGTCGGAGAAAAACTCAGTGTCCCCCCTGAAACGGTTGACTTTTCTGCCCTGCAGGGTCAGGTAGTCGAGCCATCCTCTTGCTCCCGCCTCTCCGTTGTTGTAGAACCTCAGATCGAACGTAGGATCCGGTGCAGTGGTCTGGAAATCAGATCTCAGAACCGATGACATGGCATAGGTGCCTGTCGCCGACGACAGGTCAAGTCCCGGGACAGTCAGGGCCTGGACTATCTCCTCTCCCTCCTGGAGTCTGAACATAGTAAATCCTGATGCTCTTGCCAGAACCCTTATTTCAGCCCTTATGCTTTCTGATACGACCAGGTCAGTAAAGTCAGGATCTATCCTGAGAGGACCGGCAGATGATACAGGCTGGTACCATTCACGCCCTGATTTGATCAGGTTTTCACTCTCGGTCTCATGGATGAAAAGGGCATCTGACTCTGAAGATATATGTCCTGCAGGGCCTTCAGGAACAGCATTTTCTGTCATAGTCCTTACAGGCAGCCCCGATGAACCCAGGAAATACCATGCAGTATCGGAATATTGATGCCTTGTATAGTTGTATTCCCCTTCAGCAGGATCGTAGTTCCAGCGGTGTGTCGGCATGGCATAGAA
>CAZXSW010000036.1:5063-24842 GCA_964642615.1 uncultured Rikenellaceae bacterium
TGTATTCCCCTTCAGCAGGATCGTAGTTCCAGCGGTGTGTCGGCATGGCATAGAAGAGAAGATAATCGCCCTCATTGAATATTCCGTCTGTTCCGGTATACAGGTATACCGGAATTTCTTCCGGCTCATCAGTGACCTCTGCCTCGTTAAACCAGGGAAGCTGGCCGTAGTTGTTGCACATAATGACAGGGTTTGAAGGAAACCCGAGTCCCATCTGTTTCAGTCTGTCGTACCCGATCCGGTATACTCCTTCCTCAGTTATGCCCATCCTGAACCAAATGCCCGACGAAAGCCGCGAAGGGCCCGTGGACCATTCTTTCCCACCCGAAAAGGGTGTTACGGCAATAAGCAGAAAAGATATTAGGACTGTTATTTTAAATGGTCTGATCATCATTCTTTGCAAAGATAAGTAATAGAGAACTTGTTTTTCCCTTATTTTGCACGATGTTAAAAGGCGTGATAAAAAATAATTAAGGAATTGCGGCGTTGATAAACCAACTGTGAGTAATATACCCGGTAGATATTGCCTTGTGATAGTCATCTTTATGGCGGCATTTACTGTCTTGCCCGGACAGCTTACAGATTATGGTCCCGGTTTTCAGACAGTTATGATGAGAAATCCTGGGGCGGCAGGATGTGAGGGCGATGGAAAAATACGGATGTCGTATCTGAATTTCTATCCCGGCAGTGGCTATGATTTTCATTCAGCCTGGTTTTCGTACGATTCATACTTCGAACCACTCCACGGAGGTGCAGGCATGTACCTGGCAGGCGACTATCTGGGGGGAATAATGAACGACCTGCGGGGAGGAGTTTCCTATGCCTATTTTCTCCAGGCAGGAAGGGATCTTTTTATAAATGCCGGATTGTCAGCCTCCTTTGTTAGAAGAGGCTTCAGCTTTGGCAATGCTGTATTGCCCGATCAGATTGATCCGGTGTCGGGAGTAAGCGGTCCTTCCTCCGAGACCCTCTCTGACCGTGCATTTACAGCGGTTGATATAGCAGCAGGTTTTATTTTTTCAACAGGGATTTTTACAGGAGGACTGGCAGTCTCTCACCTGACATCACCATCACTGTCAGGCTCGGGTTCTGAATTTGAGAGGATAAAAAGAGAACTTACAGCCGACCTGTCGGCAACTTTTAGTTTTAGCCGCAACACCGATTTGAAGATCAGGCCACTGGCTATACTAACCTGCAACGCTGACTGGTTTACAGCAGGAACGGGAGTTGTACTCTCAGGTAACAGGTTTTCAGTGAATACGGTATTCCTGTACAGCACTGAGGATTATATGGATATGCAGGCGGGATTTTCGCTAAAAAGCGGAAGGATGACACTCTGGTATAATTACCGTTTCAATGTTTTATCACATAATGTAATGCTTCCGTCATCACTTCTTCACCAGACTGGCCTGAGCTTTAGTCTCAACAATGTTGAAAAAAGAAATAATGTAAGGACAATAATTTTACCTGAATTGTAGTTATATTTGACGTTTGAAGTGGTTTTAACAGAAATTATTATATTTGAGAGTTCAATAGTCCTAAAATTACAACGAATTATGTATAGATTCAGAGCCTTGCCGGTTGTATTTTTTGCAGCACTCTTCCTTCTTTCCTGCAAGGGCGGGAGCAAAGGTGATTCAAACGTGTCTTCGACAACAGGCTGGAGATACAATGATCCCGATAACGGAGGATTTGAGGTGGCTGTAGGTGCGGAACAACAGACCGGTCCCGGACTTGTACTTATAGAAGGTGGCCGTTTTACAATGGGCCGTGTTCAGCAGGATGTACATTTTGACTGGAACAATACGCCCAGAACCGTTACTGTTTCATCGTTCTATATGGATGAGACCGAGGTCAGGAATGTTGATTACCGTGAGTATCTTTTCTGGCTCAGAAGGGTCTACAAGGATTACCCCGAGGTCTACAGGAGGGCTTTACCTGATACTCTTGTATGGAGAAGTCCCCTGGGCTTTAACGATCCCTACGTTCAGTATTATTTCAGACATCCGTCATACAACAACTATCCGGTTGTCGGTGTGAGCTGGATCCAGGCCAATGACTACTGCCTCTGGAGAACTGACCGTGTTAACGAACAGATCCTTGTTGACGAGGGAGAACTTAATCCTGACCCCAATCAGCTTAACGAGAAGAACTTCAACACTGAAGCTTACCTGGCCGGTCAGTATGAGGGAGTTGTAAATAACCTTCGTGAAAGTCTCAACCCGAACCAGACTGAAAGAAGGACCACCTTCGAGGATGGTCTGCTTCTTCCCGCTTACAGGCTTCCGACGGAAGCAGAATGGGAATTTGCTGCCTATGCTCTAAGAGGCAATACCTTCGAGGAAAGAATCTATGAAAGAAGAATTTATCCCTGGGACGGCCATAATGTGAGAAATGCAGCAAAAAACAGCAGGGGCGAGATGATGGGTAACTTCGTCCGTGGAAGAGGCGATATGATGGGAGTGGCAGGAAGCCTTAATGATAACGGAAGTATAACCACCGACGTAAAATCATACTGGCCAAACGATTACGGCCTTTACTGCATGGCAGGTAATGTCAACGAATGGGTCCAGGATGTTTACCGCCCCCTTACCTATGAAGATGTTGACGGATTTAACCCGTTCAGAGGTAATGTATTCACCGACCTGAGAAGGGATGCCAACGGACAGGTGGTGGCAAAAGACAGGCTCGGACGTCTTTATGTCGATACTGTCAAGGACAGTGATGTTGCAAACCGCTATAACTACCAGAAAGGCGACTACAGGAACTACAGGGACGGAGACATCCAGTCTTCGATACCTGCCGGCGGCGACTGGACAACTGAAGACAACCTGCCGGGTTCAGCCAGAATGTATTCGCAGGAAGAATCAGATTATGTAACCCTTATTAACGACAACGCACGAGTATATAAGGGAGGTTCCTGGAAAGACAGAGCCTACTGGCTCAATCCTTCAACAAGAAGGTTCCTCGATCAGGAAAGCTCACGCGATGATATCGGATTCAGATGCGCCATGATCAGGGTCGGAAGTCCTTCCGGTTTCTGATAAGGCTCTTTAATACACTCTGATTTTTAAGAATAACGGCAGAGTAAGAAAAGATACGAAAAGCAGACAGAGATATAATAATCCTATCCCTGGCTGCTTTTCTTTTTGTTTTCATATATTATTGCCCTGACTTAAAACTGCCAATGGAAACTGAAAAGATCTACAGGTTATTCTGCGATTCTGAGGGAATCACAACCGATACCCGGTCAGTGAAAAAAGGCGAAATATTCTTTGCTCTCTGGGGTGAAAAATATAACGGCAACGAGTTCGCCTCCGAAGCTCTTGAAAAAGGTGCCTCATGGGCCGTCATCGATGATCCTGCCTTTGAATCAGACCGTACCATCCTTGTCGACGACTGCCTGGCCGAACTCCAGAAACTGGCTTCCTGGCACAGGAAACAGTTGGGTGTGCCGGTACTGGCCATAACCGGAACCAATGGAAAAACAACAACAAAGGAGCTTGCAGCAGCAGTCCTGTCAAGAAAGTTCAGGGTCCATTATACCAAAGGTAACCTCAACAACCATATAGGGGTGCCTCTTACAATACTGTCGGCCCCTGCAGGTACAGAGATGATGATAATCGAGATGGGGGCAAACCATGGTGGTGAAATACGTGCCCTAACCCGGATGGCAGGTCCAGGCTATGGAATAATAACAAATATAGGCACCGCCCATATAGAAGGCTTCGGTTCATATGAGGGGGTAGTCAGAGCCAAATGTGAACTCTATGAATACCTCAGGGAGGTCAACGGAGTCGCTATCTACGACGACGATAACCCTCTTCTCACTGAGAAGATATATAAGCTGGTTAACAGGGCAGTACCCTATTCCGATCCAACCGGTACCGACCTGGTGGTTGAAGCCCTTGATACGGATCTGAACCTGAAGCTTAAGGTCAGCTATCAGAATAAAATATGGCAGGTCTCCACCGACCTTTTCGGGAACTACAATCTTGTCAATATAAAGGCTGCCATGGCGACAGGACTGTTTTTTGGTGTTGAAATTGAAGATGTTATTGATGCTATAAGCAGTTACCGGCCGGGGAATAACAGGTCACAGGTAAGGGAAACAGGACGTAATACAGTTATTTGCGATTCGTACAACGCCAACCCTGTAAGCATGAGGATGGCTTTAAATTCTTTCAAAAGGCTTGAGGCTGATGTAAAAACAGTTATCCTCGGTGATATGCTTGAGCTGGGTGATACAAGCCGTGAGGAACATGAGAAAATTCTCGGGTATCTGACTGCGGCAGGCTTCAGCAATGTACTGCTTGTGGGCGGGGAATTCGCGAAGCTTGCTGCTGAGACCGGCTTCAGGTCATTCGCCGGTACGGATCAGCTTAAGGAGTTCCTTGAGAGAAATCCCCTGACGGGCCATTATATTCTTGTAAAGGGATCAAGGGGTATAGCTCTCGAAAAGATCTATGACCTTTTATAGGACTGACGCTATTTGGCTCCTGTAAACTGAATATCTGTAATTACAACTTCTGATCTGCTTCCAAGCCTTATCCTCGGCCCCCACAGGCCAAAACCCGAGGATACAATAATATGAGTGTTCCCTTTTTTAAGGTAACCGTGACTCACCTCATATATCTTCCTTGTTATGAGGTTTAAGGGCCACATCTGGCCGTGGTGGGTATGACCCGATAGCTGAAGGTCAACTCCGGCTTCCTCAGTCTCGTTAAGGTTAAAAGGCTGATGATCGAGAAGAATAACGGGCCGGCTGCTGTCGGTACCAGAGACAAGCTCACTGAGGGGCTTTCTCGTTCCGCTGCCAAACCCACGTGAGTCGCGGTCGAGCCTGCCAATGACCTGAATGCTCCCGCCAAGGGTTATGACCTCGTCCTTTAACAACCTGATACCCCTGCTTTCGATATAGGGGATGGTCTTCGATGCTCCTCCAATAAACTCATGGTTACCTGTAATGCCGTATAAGCCGTACTTTGTTTCAGGAGCTTTGAAATATCCAAGCAGATCACCCCTGAGAACAGGCCCTATGTCCCCGTCGACAATATCGCCCAGCAGAAAAACCACATCGGGCTTCTCCCTTTCAAGAGCCTCCGAGAGTAATCTCATGCTTCTTTTCCTTATTACACTTCCAAGGTGTATGTCGGATACCGCGGCAATCCTGAGGCTGCTTACTTCTCCGGCATCCTTGGCTACACTGATGCTGTAGTTTCTGACAACAGGACTGATAGCATTAATGAAGCCGGTTATTAAAAGTATAACAGCAATTCCGGCAGAAAGAAGATATGATAGTCTTTTAAGCGATGCTGCCTTCTCAGGTTCTATAAGACCAGTGAGTCTGATGATTAAAAGAGTTATGTCGGCCAGCACTGTCAGAAGAACGGCATAGAGAAGAAAGCCAAGCCAGAACCCCCCTGTAATATTAAGTATATCGGATAAAACTGAGCTGTGCCTCGATTCAAGGATTTTACCTGCTATAAACGACAGGGAAAGAAGTCCGAAGGAAACAAAGTATATGAGTTTGTATTTCCTGAGTTCGGGTATTCCGCTGAATCCCTTGTAGAACAGCCATATGTTGGCTGAAAAATATACTATGAAAACGAAAGTGAAAAATGTGATCATCCGGTATTTCATTGCAGGTTTGATTCCTTTACTATGGCTTTGAATGTTTTTTTGCGCCTGATGTAAAACTCAAAAACGACTGATTTGTTCAGAATCATCTGTGATGATTTCTCAGGGTAAATAATAAATTCCCTGCGGTGAGTCCTGATAAGCGCTTTATTCCTGTTGTAATCAATATGCGCCCTGAGCACAGCAAACGAATGTCTGAACTGTCCTTTGAAAAAAAACATTACGGCAGCCGCTCCGTCCAGTACCTTTCGTATTAAAATAATCCGGTTAAGGTCTTTCTCAGGAAGATTCCTGTAAAGCATGAAAAGCGAGTTCCTGAAGTTAAGATAAGTCTTCCGGGGTGAACTGTATTTCAAGGCTCCGCCGCCGACATGATAAACAACCGAACCAGTGACAATACTAACCCTGTAACCATAACGATGGAACCTCCAGCACAGGTCTATCTCTTCCATGTGAGCGAAAAAGGAGTCATCGAGTCTGCCGCATTTTTTCCATGCTTCAGCCCTGACAAGCATGCATGCGCCTGTTGACCAGAAGATATCCCCGGTATCATTATACTGGCCAGTATCTTTTTCAACATGACTGAAGATCCTGCCCCGGCAGAAAGGATATCCGTATTTATCAATGAAGCCTCCAGCTGCTCCGGCATGTTCAAAGTATTCCCGGTTGTGAAATGAAAGTATAGTGGGCTGGCAGGAGGCAACATCTTCATTTTCATTGAGATGTCTGATAAGTGGATCAAGCCATCCCTCAGTGACCTCAATGTCTGAATTGAGTAACATATAGTAGTCGGAATCAATAAGATCCAGGGCCCTGTTATACCCCCCGGCAAACCCATAGTTTTTCCCGAGCCGGATAACCCTGACGCCGGCTAAATTACTTTCGATCCATTCGCACGAGGCATCGGTCGATCCGTTGTCGGCTACATATATTGCAATGCCTTCTCCTGCCGAGTGCTGAACAACTTTTCCAAGGAATCTTTTCAGATAGTCAAGGCCGTTCCAGTTAAGTATGACAACCGATGTTCTGATCATTTTCTAACAGGTTTTTTATGCTTCCACCGCTTGTGACTCCATAGCCAGAACCAGGGTTTTTCCCTTATCACCTCCTCAAGTCTTCTGACATGCGCGTTGGTGATCTCATGTTCGGAAAGACCTTCAGTGCCCGCGAACAGCATCTCTGCAGTCAACTCGTAAAAACCCCTCCTTACTTTCTGAACGTTGAAAAATACCACAGACATTTTATATTTCAAAGCAATCTTTTCAACACCCAGAAAAACAGGAGTGTCCTGGTTAAGAAATCTGGTCCAGTATCTGATATCGGGTTTTGCGGGAGTCTGGTCTGAGATAAATCCATAAATCGACCTGAGGTTCTGTCTGCGGTTATTTATAATAACCCTGATAACCTCCTTCATAGGAGCCAGTTCAATGTTATACCTTGAACGGATTTCATTAAACCATTTGTCGAATTGTTCATTTTGCAGCGGTTTATATACAGTTACAACATGGTGTTTCAAAACCAGCGGGAGAAATATCATCCATTCCCAGTTGTTGTAATGGCTGTGAACAATAGCCACGTCTTTACCCTCATGATAAAGCCGGTCGAGAAGTTCAGGATTGGTGAACCTGTACCTTCTGAGTAGTTCCTTCCTGCTAAGGTTCGGCAGTTTGGCAGTCTCAATAAAGATGTCGGCCAGATGCCTGTAAAACTTCCGCGCAATTGTCTTTCTTTCTTCTTCAGAAAGTTCAGGGAAAGCATTTCTGAGGTTGGTTTCTACTACTTTCCTCCTGTACGATGGGAAATAATAGAAGAGAATAAACAGTATGTCTGAAAGAACATAGAGAATGGGAAGGGGCAAAAGTGTAATAACCCTGATGATCGCTTTAAAGATATGGAAGCCAATGGTTTTCATTACTACTTCTGAATGTTCAGTTTGAACTTCTCTATAAGCTCCATCATCCCTGGATAAACGAGACTGTTCCCGGCCACTATCTCGTAACCCGACATGTTGTCCATTCTACCTTGAAAATCACTGACAATGCCTCCGGCTTCCCTGACCAGTATGCTTCCTGCCGCAATGTCCCACAGGTGGAGGCTGTATTCAAAAAAGACCTCAAATCTCCCGCAGGCCACATAAGCAAGGTCAACAGCCGCTGATCCAAGTCTTCTGATGCCATGTGAGTTCCTGACAAGGTAGGTCAGGCATTCCATATATTCTGTCAGCCTGTCGAAATCGTAGTACGGGAAACCGGTTGCCACAAGCGAATCGGCTATTGTAGCCCTGTCCGACACATGGATCTCACGGCCGTTGAGCCAGGCTCCGCCGTTTTTCCAGGCAGTAAAAGTCTCTCTCCCTCCTGGCTCGTGAACAACGCCGGCAATTATCTCATCACCTTCCATTAGTCCGATACTTATAGAAAAAGGGCGCAGTGAATGCAGGAAGTTGGTTGTTCCGTCGAGGGGATCTATCACCCAGCAGTAGCTCAGGCCTTTTTTCGTGGAGGTGCCCTCTTCAGCCAGAAAACCGGCAGAGGGCAGAAGAGATCCCAGCTTTTCGACAAGCATCTTTTCAGAACCCTTATCTACATAACTAACAAAATCATGAAGCCCTTTGGTTTCCATCAACGACGTGTCGAAGGCACCTGACTCTTTAAGGAGATACTCTCCCGTTTCCTTTGCTATTTCCTCTACGTTACTGCAGAGTTTCTTAAGATCCATCTTATTAGTCAGTTAGTTCTATTTTTAATCTGCCTGAAGGAGCAGGGTCACCGATCCTCACTTCCCTTATCCTGTTTACAAGTTCTTTTTTCCAGGGGTATTCAACCCTTAGATAGTTACCGGTAAGGCCGGTTATCATTCCTTCTGATCTGGTTTGTTCGAACAGCACGCTGGCTGTTTTTCCTTTATTTATCTTACAGAAATCCAGGTGTTTTTCCTCCGACAGGTCTTTAAGACGCCTGCTTCTGTTTCCGGTTATTGCCGGACTGATCCTGCCTTCCATCTTTTCGGCCGGGGTGCCAGGACGGGCAGAAAAGCTGAAAGCGTGAAGATAGGAGACGGGCAATGACTTCAGAAAACTGTAAGTGTCTTCAAAGTCTGAATCAGTTTCCCCTGGGAAGCCGGTAATGACGTCGGCACCAACTCCGGCCATAGGTATTTTTTCTCTGACAGCCTTTAGCCGGTCAGCAAAGACTTCCCGCCTGTACCTTCTTTTCATGAGTCCAAGTATCCGGTCCGATCCGCTCTGAAGGGGTATGTGAAAATGAGGCATTATACTGTTTTCTGAGGCCGCCAGGTCGATGATCTCATCTGTCAGGAGGTTCGGTTCTATTGATGAGATCCTGAGCCTTTCAATACCGGGAACCTTTACAAGTTCCTTCAGCAGTCCTGCAAAGGTCTCGCCGGTCGACTTCCCGAAATCGCCTGTATTGACACCTGTTAGGACAATCTCCTTTACTCCGTGACCAGCTATCTCGCTGGCCTCCCTGACGACTGTAATAATAGGAGGATTCCTGCTTTCTCCCCTTGCAAGAGGGATGGTGCAGTAGGAACATCTGTAGTCGCAGCCGTCCTGGACCTTTAGAAAAGACCTGGTCCTGTCGTCAACCGACCACGAGTTGATGAATGAATCATCAGGTTCGTTACCGCAGCCATAGATCTCTACCTTTCCCTTTTCATTGAGCCTGTCGATGAATGATGCAACATCATACTTCTCGTTCATTCCCAGTATGAGATCCACTCCAGGTATTGAACTTATCTCTTCGGGTCGCAGCTGGGCATAACAGCCTGTAACGGCTATTACGGCACCGGGAGAGAGGTTGCGGAATTTCTTAATGGCCTGCCTGCATTTCCTGTCGGCAGTATCAGTAACTGTACATGTGTTTATTACATATATGTCGGCCCCTGAATTCGGACTGACCTTTTCAAAACACTCCTCCGGAAATGACCTGGAGATTGTTGAGGTCTCGGCAAAATTAAGTTTGCAGCCAAGAGTGTAAAAGGCTACTTTTCTTTTGTTTTTGTTCATTTTTTTTAAGAGGCTTCGGCAGGCAAAGGCTGCAAGTGCCTTAACCTATGCTTGCTTTTTCTCTTTCTGCTTTTTGGCTTTTTTCAGGTATACATTTCTGAATTCAATATCTTTTCCTTCACTCTGCAGGCAGATATGTCCGCTGGTGACCGTTAAACCCGTACCCCTGTTCTGAAGGGTGCCGTTTACTGTTACTTCTATGGTATCGCCAAGACAAACAATATTCATAGTGTTCCATTCGCCAACAGGCTTTTCACTTGAAGGGTTCATTTTTCTTACCATTCTCGTTGACTTGTCTGTCCTTTCATTCATGTCGGCCCCGTTCATACAAACAAAATCACCGGCATTACCTGCAGAAAGCTGGCATTCGAAGCATTGGAGCCAGATGGTATCGGGTTGTTGTCCGTGAACAAAAACCCCGCTGTTTGTTGCTTCAACTGGCCAGCGCCATTCAACATGAAGGGCGTAATCTGAATATTCTTTGCTTGTACGCATATATCCGAAGGGATCTCCCTTTATATGGATCACTCCGTCCTGCACTGTGAATACTCCGGCCGGATCAACAGATTCGTCCTTGAGCATGAATTCCCAGTTCTTCAGGTTTTTCCCGTTGAACAGTTTTTTGCCGGCCGGCTTTTCCATCTTTACTTTTGCTGCCTTCTTCGCTTTTCCTTCCTGTGCCACGGCTCCTGTCTGACCACTTATCGAAAATATAAGTACAAGCGCAGCAATAAGTGAAATGTTTTTTCTCATTTTCTCTGTTTTTGGTTGATTATTTACTTTGTCCTGTTCCCTTAAATACTACAGAAGCTTACTGGCCAGTTCAGCCAGGAAACTCCGTTCTCCCTTGACGAGGTTGACGTGTGCAAACAGATCCTGATCCTTCATCTTGTCCGACAGGTAACTAAGACCATTTGATGCGGTATCGAGATAGGGTGAGTCAATCTGTTCTATATCCCCGGTAAACACCATCTTTGTACCTTCTCCGGCCCGGGTAATGATAGTTTTTATTTCGTGCGGAGTAAGGTTCTGGGCCTCATCAACTATGAAAAATATACTCGAAAGGCTTCTTCCCCTTATGTAAGCCAGGGGAGTAATGACCAGCTTTTCCTCTTTCATCATGTCGTTGATTCTCAGAAACTCGGGACTCTGATGGCTGAACTTGTGCCTGATAACTGTTAGGTTATCATATAATGGCTGCATATAGGGATCCATCTTTTCCTTAACATCTCCAGGGAGAAAGCCAAGGTCACGGTTGGCAAGCGGGACTATAGGCCTGGCAAGAAAGATCTGTTTGTATCTCTTATGTTGCTGAAGCGCTGCGGCCAGTGCAAGAAGGGTTTTTCCCGTTCCTGCCTTGCCGGTGAGCGATACAAGCTGTATGTCGGGATTCAGAAGGGCATCCAGTGCAAAAGTCTGCTCGGCATTCCTGGGATCAATGCCATAGGTAGTCTGTTTGGTGACCCTGTTAAGCGTTTTTGTTACCGGACTGTAATGAGCCAGGGCACTTGAACCATTGTTCCTCATTATATAGAACTGATGACCTTTGATGGCGGGATCGAGACTGAAGTCAGCCGCATGTACCCCATCAGGCATTTCATACAGTTTGCTTATAAGTTCGGGACTGATACCTTCAATAACCTGGATTCCCTTATACAGATCATCAATATTGGCAACCTTGTCGTTCTGGTAATCCTGAGAAACAATGCCAAGAGATTTGGCTTTCATCCTCAGGTTAATATCCTTGGTGATGAGAACTACGGTCTTGTCCTTGTTGGTGGTGCAAACATAATCGGCAATGGCAAGGATCCTGTGGTCGGCTGTCCTTTCAGGAAACGAGGCATTAACCTTTTCAGAAAACTCCCGTCCGGTCTCGATATGAAGGTTCCCAAGATTCTCTCCCAGGGGAATATTTGCTGTAAGAAGCATATCTCCCGAAAGCTTGTCAAGCTCACGGGTAAACTCCCTTGCATGAAAGTTAATAAGGTCATTCCCTTTCTTGAATTTATCAAGCTCCTCAAGGACAACTATGGGAATAATTACGTCATTCTCTTCAAAATTGTAAATGCACTTGTAGTCGTGCAGCAACACATTCGTATCAATTATAAAAAGCTTTTTATTGTGTTTTTTGGTCATACTTAAGACATTGATTAATAATATATTAATTTACATATAACACCCCTTGTTACGAAGCTGTAAAAATAACTAAAATATACTATTTATTGGTATCAATCCTGAAAGTATGTTATTTTGCACCTCTATAATCCATGTCCCGTTACAACAGGTATGGTATCATGGCTCATATCGCGGGTTGACTAATATCAGGTTTATGAACTACGAACAAACCATCCGGCTACTTTATTCCATGCTTCCTGCCTATCACCGGATAGGTAAGGCTGCCTACAGAAATGACCTGGGTATTACGATTGCACTCGACGAGTATTTTGACCACCCACACAGGAGATACAGGATTATACATATCGCCGGGACAAACGGGAAGGGATCGGTTTCACATATGGTAGCTTCGGTGCTGCAGGAGGCAGGTTACAAAACCGGGCTTTACACTTCTCCCCATCTGAAGGATTTCAGGGAAAGGATAAGGGTGAACGGCAGAATGATACCCAAATTGAAGGTGATCCGTTTTACTGAAAAACACAGTGAGATCATAACCGGACTTAAACCATCATTCTTTGAACTTACCGCTGCCATGGCCTTTGATCATTTCGCCAGGGAGAATGTTGATATAGCCGTTATTGAAACAGGGATGGGGGGGAGGCTCGATTCGACCAACATTGTCAGTCCTGTATTGTCGGTCATTACAAATATAGGACACGATCACATGGATTTGCTTGGCGATACCCTTGAAAAGGTAGCCATGGAAAAAGCTGGTATAATCAAAACGGGTGTCCCTGTGGTCATAAGTGAAACACAGTCATCAATAAAGGATGTTTTTACAGGTGTTTCCCGAGAAAGGCATTCACCCTTAATATTTGCCGATCAGCATTTCAAAGCTGTGTTCTCAGGTAACGACCCATCAACCGGATTAAGGAACTTCTCAGTATCAAGGATCGGATCGGGAGAAGTGCTGCACGGCTCAACCCCTCTTGGCGGCGATTACCAGCCTGTGAATATCCAGGCTGTCTTTGCCGTTTTTGATGCCCTCCGCGAAGCTGTCAGCCTTAACAGCCAGGTCATTCTTGATGGTATAGAAAAGGTTATTACCAACACGGGTCTGGCAGGCAGGTGGCATATCCTTTCGCGGAAACCGCTTACCATATGCGATACCGGACATAACAGGGAAGGTCTTCAGTATGTTGTTAGCCAGCTTGAGAAGCTTCCGAAAAGGAATCTGCATATGGTCCTCGGCTTTGTTAGCGACAAGGATCTGGGACTTGTTCTACCCCTGCTTCCGGAAGGCGCTTCATATTATTTCACAAAGGCATCTATTCAGAGAGCTCTGGGAGAGAATGAACTGATGAAAAAGGCGTCAGAATACGGACTTAAGGGATCGGCCTGGCCCGATGTGGCGAGCGCGCTTGAAGCTGCCCGTTCGGCCGCCGGGGAGTCAGATGTTATATTCATCGGAGGAAGCACGTTTGTTGTTGCTGAAGTGATCTGATATTCCTATATTTACGTTTTACACTTCCTGACATGAGAAAGATTATAGTCTTCCTTCTCCTTGTTCTGTCGGTGAATTCACAGGCAGAAGAAAAAAAGAAATTAGTGATCCTCCACACCAATGATCTTCACTCAAGGCTGACCGGCTTTGCTCCCGAATCTGAATATTCGCCGCTGATAATCAACAACGATGCCACCTCCGGAGGTTTTGCACGGATAGCTGCCATCATAAGCAGGGAAAAAAGTGAAAATGAGGGAATGACACTGGTGCTTGATGCAGGTGACTTTCTGATGGGTACTCTTTTTCAGGCAATTGAGCCAACCGACGGTTTTCAGCTCAGGCTGATGCAGATGATGGGATATGATGCAGTGGCCATAGGTAACCACGAGTTTGACCTGGGTCCTGCGCAGCTGGCGGGAATTGTCAATGCCTCGCTGAACAGGGGTTCTATCCCTCAGCTTCTTCTCGGGAATGCTGAGTTCGACAGCGACGATGACAGTGATGACTCTCTTGAAGATCTTTTTGCCCGCGGGGTGATTGGAAGGTGGATGGTTTTAGCCCGCGGGGATCTACGGATTGGGATCTTCTCCCTTCTTGGCAGCGTGGCAGCCGAAAATGCAGCCTTTGCAAAGCCGGTTTTCTTCTCACGCCAGATAGCGGCAGCCGGTAAAATGGTTGATGAGCTCACGGCTGAAGGTTGCGATATCATTATATGCCTTTCTCATTCAGGAGTCAGCATGGATAAACAGGGACGCTGGTCGGGCGAAGATGTAAGGCTTGCTCAGAAAGTTAAGGGGATTGATGTTATAATAAGCGGACATACGCATACCAGGCTCGACAAGCCCGTGATGGTTAATGATGTAGCTGTTGTTCAGACCGGTGAGTACGGGAGGAATGTTGGAAAGCTGACACTTGGCTTTTCAGAAGGGAAGGTCACTGTCGATGGATTTGAACTTATCCCGGTCGATGATTCGGTGATGGGCGACACCGCTACCAATCTGCTTATTGGAGAGAAGAAAGAGCTGGTGAATACAACCATACTCAATCCACTTGGTCTTGAATATGACAGACCGGTGGCTGAGGCAGGCTTTGTACTCGAATGCAATGAGTCGGGAGATGTTGAGGAGAGCAACCTGGGTCCCCTCGTTGCTGATGCCATCCGTAACCATGTAAACAGAAACGACCCGACGGGCACTGATATAGCAATGGTTGCCGTGGGAGTTATACGCGACAGGATAGTCCCGGGATTTCAGACAGCTCCCGATATATTCAGGATCATGTCGATGGGCTCGGGAAACGATGCCGTGCCGGGATATCCCCTCGCCCGTATCTTTCTTACAGGCAAGGAACTTAAGAATATCCTTGGAATACTTCTCCTGTCTTCAAAATCAACCCCGGCCAATTACTGCTATTATTCAGGCCTGAAGGCTGAGATAAACCCCCGGAAATTTCTTACAGGCAAGGTTGTCAGTATATCCCTTCAGAACCCTGACGGCTCCTACAGGGAGATAAGCCTTTCAGGAAAGGACCGGACCCTGTATTCAGTTACAGCCAATGCCTATATGCTCGAATATGTAGGACTGATAAAGAAGATGAGCTTTGGCATTCTTAATATAGTGCCAAAGGATCAGGAGGGTAACCCGATAACAGATATGAAAAAGGCCATCATCGACCTTGAACCTGAAACTGAGGGTGTTCAGGAAGGAAAAGAATGGATAGCCCTCATGGAATACCTCAGAATGATGAAGGATATAAACGGTAATATGATTCCTGATATAGATACCCGATATGCCATGCCACAAAAAGCTCTTGTGACAACTGAAAGATAAACGGGAGCCTCACCTTCAGCCTTTCACTTCTACCATTTGCTGAAGGGATTGTCAACCACTATACGTTCCCTCCTGTTGGCAAGGGCAAAGCCTATGTCGTGAATAGCTTTTGTAATGAGCTCCATCTTCTCAAAATTTATCTTGCCGATAACGTCTCCCGGAGTGTGGTAATCAGTATGAAGGCCGGTCGAAAAGAACAGAACGGGAATATCCTTTTTTACAAAGTTGTAATGATCACTGCGGGCAAAGAGCTGAAGGGGATGATTCCTGCCGCTCAGGCTGTAGTCAAAGTCAATAACACTGTTTACGTCGGCTTCTTCGGCTATCTTAAGCAGGTCGCTGCTCTGATTGCAGGCAATGGCAAACACGGTTGTGGGTCCGCTCATGGGGTTCTCGTCGGTGGAATCAGCAACACCCTTCACCCTGCCTATCATGTCGATGTTGATGTCGGCAATAGTCTTCCCGACAGGGAATAAAGGATTCTCTGAGTAATACTTCGAACCATAGAGTCCAATCTCCTCACCCGAGACCCAGAGAAAAACGACCGACCTTAAGGGTTTTTCGGGCATAGTGCTGAAGGCCTCGGCCAGCTCGAGCAGGGCTGAACAGCCAGAGGCATTGTCGTCAGCTCCGGTGTTGATCCTGTCTCCCGATCCGCCAATATGATCCATATGTGCCGAAAAAATGACCACTTCATCCTTAAGGACGGGATCTCTTCCTTCCACATAACCTGCAATGTTCTTCAGGTTCTCCTCAGTAGTCATGGAGACTTCGGTGATACGGGTTTTTTTGTTTTTTATCTCAAAGGAATGAGGTTTCCTGTCTGTGTCTATATTTTTCTGAAGACCCTCAAGTGTTAATCCGGTGCCCCTGAGAAGTTCATCGGCAACTTTCCTGTGAACAAAGATCATCTTCGGAATGCCGGGAAGATCAATACTGGCAGTGGCTGAACCCTTGAGCGAAAGTTCGGAACCCAGTTGGCCGGCAAGACCGGGATATTGTTCCTCAAGAGTGGAGAAACCCGATTTGGGATCGGCAACGAAAAGCACCGCCCTGGCTTTAGTGAAAACAAGAGTCATGATCTTTCTTTGTATACCTGCATAAGGACTCTCACCGGGATTTTCAAAAAGCGGAACCCCTTCTTCAGAGAGAGGCGACCTGTTCATTATAAGAAGTATCTTCCCTTCTGTGTTTACCCTGTCAAAGTCGTTGTAACCGAATTTGTCGTCTTTTATTCCATAACCGGCAAAGACCACCTCTCCCTCCACTTCAAAATCAGAGGCTCCGGATGGGTATATCTGATACATGGGTTCCCTGACTATCATCGTATCCTTATTCCCTGACACTATACTTATATTGGTCTTTTTCCTGTCCATCGATTTCCTTATTACAGGGAAAGGCTGTACATAACTGTCACCGTTGGCAGGTTTTAGCCCCATCAGCCTGATCTGTGATTCGATATATGTGGCAGCAATCTCCAGTCCGGGCTCCCCGTTCATCCTTCCCTGAAGAAGTGGAGAGGCAAGGAACGAAAGGTGACCTTCAAGATCGGCTGAAGAGATCTCTGATTTTCCTGACAAGGGCGCCTGGGCAAAAAGACCCTGCTGAAAGATTGTCAGCATGAACCCCCATACTATTACATATTGCAGATGTTTTTTCACTTTTTTATTTTTTTAAGAAGCTAAAGGTAAAAAATAATAACAAGGTATTTTTAGTAAGTTTGCAGCTTATTTTTCATTGATGGGTGTAAGTATATATTTCTGGATAGGCTTTCATATTTTTATTTTTGCGATGCTGGCCCTCGACCTGGGCATCTTTAATAAGAAATCACATAAAATAGCAGTCAAAGAGGCCGTGATATGGAGCGGAGTATGGATAACTCTCGCCATGCTGTTCAACCTGTTCGTCCTGTTCGAGTTTGGAAAAGTCAAAGCCCTGGAGTTTCTCACAGGATATGTGATAGAATATTCACTTAGTGTCGATAATATTTTTGTCTTTATACTGATATTCACCTATTTCTCGGTTAAACCCCAGTATCAGCACAAAATCCTTTTCTGGGGTATACTTGGAGCTCTGGTTATGCGAGGCATCTTCATCTTCGCCGGGGTGGCTCTTATAAACAGGTTCCACTGGGTGGTTCTCATCTTTGGCGCTTTCCTTGTCTTCACCGGAGTTAAGATGCTTTTCCAGAAAGATACCGAAGTTGATCCTGAAAAGAATCCTGTTGTTAGATTCTTCAGGAAATTTTTTCCGGTATCTGAAAGCGCTCATGACGGCAGGCTCTTTGTAAAGGAAGGGGGGAAACTGCTTGCGACTCCTCTTTTCCTGGTTCTTCTTATAGTTGAATCATCCGACCTTATGTTCGCCGTCGACAGTATTCCTGCCATACTGGCAATAAGTCAAGACAGGTTTATTGTTTATACATCGAACATTTTTGCCATACTTGGCCTTCGATCTCTTTACTTCGCTGTTTCCGGCATAATGGGCCTGTTCCGTTATCTTAAGGTGGGGCTGGCCTTTGTGCTTTCGTTTGTGGGACTTAAGATGCTTGCTTCATATTTCCATTTCGAGGTGCCGACCCTTCTTTCTCTCGGAATCATTATTTCAATACTGACGATTTCAATTCTTGCCTCTCTGATAAGGAGAAAGGATTGACTTGCTTAACTATTTTATTTTTAATAGTTTTTTCCATTACGAGAAAATAGTATTTTTATTGCCAGTTTGTGAAGGTTATTGAAATCCGACTAAGACAAAAAGGGCACAATGAAATCCAACAGGCAGAAACCAGCAATTCCATGGATACTGATCGGGCTCTTTTTTGTCATTGCCGTAACCAGCGTTATCCTGGGTATTCTCTACTACAAGAATCACAGGAAACAACTCTTCAGCGATCAGCTTAATGAGTTGTCTGTGATTGCCGACCTTAAGGTGCGCCAGATAGTTGAGTGGCGGCGTGAGAGGCTGGCCGACGGATCCCTTATAAGCACAAACCTCCCGCTTATAAGGCTGTTCAGCAGCTATTTTGAAGAGCAGGATGACAGGAAGCTCAGGGATGAAGTGCTTCTGACAATGCGGTCACTTATTGTCAACTCCGACTACAGAAATGTATTGCTTATTGACACAGCCTCAAACGTACTTGTGTCATTTCCCGACAGAGACACCCTGGTTGGTGATCATCTGCGTCCCATGATAAGGGAGCTTACCCGGGAACCGGAGATTGTGCTGACTGACATCCATCAGACAAGCAAGGTGAGTTTTGTGCATCTCGATCTGCTAATCCCGCTTGTTTCAAAGACAGCCGGTGACACCACCCTTTTCGGTTTCCTTGCTTTCAGGATTGATCCTGCAGATCTGCTTTATCCTTCAATACAGACCTGGCCCCTCCCTTCAAAAACTGCCGAATCCCTGCTCATAAGGGAGGAAGGCGACAGTGTTTATTACTTCAATGAGCCCAAATTCAGGAGGAACACGGAAGTGGTTATCAAAGCTTCGAAAGGAGCGGGCGACCTGGCCTCAGCCATGGCTGTCAGAGGCATTGAAAGCACTCTCGACGGTATTGACTACAGGGGGAAAAGGGTGATTGCCGCAATGAAAAAAGTGCCTGAATCAACATGGCACCTGGTGGCAAAAATAGACCGCGACGAAGTGCTGACCGAACTCAACGACCAGATCACCCTGATAATCATTATAATAATTTTATTTATTCTTACAACCGGATTGTTTCTGGGTATCATTGAGTGGAACGAGAGTGTCAGATTCTACAGGAGCAGGTATGAGGCAGAACTCGATCACCTGGCCCTTGTAAAGCATTTTGATTATATCCTTAAATATGCAAATGATATAATCTATCTGACTGACAGGAAGCTTAATATCATCGAAGCCAACGACAGGGCAACTGAGGCCTGCCAGCTCTCGAGGAACGACCTGATTGGAGCTTCCGTTACAAGGATTGTGGCACCCGGCTACGTTGAAAGTATGCTCGGGGAAACACGCCTGATAGGGGAGAAGGGCTTTGCGACATATGAGACAATGCTTCTAAGAAATGATGGCTCGGTCTTCCCCGTTGAGATAAGTGCCAGGGAGGTTGAAATAGAAGGTGTTAAATATTACCAGTCTATATGCCGCGATATCACGGAAAGGAAAAACTCGGAAGAGACTCTCCGTGAGAGTGAAGAACGCTTCAGGAAAATCTTTGAGGAAAGTCCCTTCGGAATTGCCATGACGTCGAAAGACCTAACCATCCTGAGGGCCAACACGGCCTTATGCAATATGACAGGCTATACAGAGGAAGAACTCCGCTCTTTTACTTTCAGGAATTTTACCCACCCCGGATATTTAAAAAATGACGAGATATCACTGATGAAGCTGGTGGCTGAGGAGATCCCCATCTATCACACTGAAAAACGCTATATAAGAAAAGACCGTTCAATAATCTGGGGATCAACTACTATAAGCATACTGAGGAACAACAACGAAGAGGTGCAGTTCTTTCTGGCAATGGTCGAAGACATTACCTCACGCAAAATGGCCGAGGCAGAACTTGAAAAATCGTTCGCACTCATCAGCGCAACAATTGAATCGACAGCTGATGGTATTCTGGTTATTGACGGAAACGGAAAGATAGTTCTCTATAATCAGAAGTTTGCCGATATGTGGAACATCCC
>CAZXSW010000037.1:0-1661 GCA_964642615.1 uncultured Rikenellaceae bacterium
TTCTTTTCCCGGGGATACTCGAGATAATGGAGCTGCGCAGGTTTCACATACCTCATGTAATACCAGCTGTTCTTGTGATCTTCGGCAGCCTGGCACTAAGGTTTATTATTGTATATGCCGGTCAGGTGAGCCGGTGGCTCTACTGATGAGCCTGTTTGTTTAAAATACGACGGTTTACAGTTTAATATTTATCACGATATGGCAAAATCAGAAAAATCGGTTAAGACAAAATACCTTAATCCCTATATAGGAGGGGTATTGCTTGGACTGGTACTTCTTTCAGCAAACTTCATTGCAGGGAGGGGACTTGGAGCCAGCGGTGCTGTGAAAAGTACAATAGTTGCCGCAATGACAACCGTTGCTCCGGGAACGGCTGAGAATTCAGGCTTTGTAAAGGAATTCACAGAGTTGCACCAGGGTAATCCCTTGAAGACATGGCTTGTATTCCAGATGCTCGGTGTTATCATAGGCGGCTTCCTATCAGGAGCTATGGCAGGCCGGCTTAAGCTTAAAGTAGAACACTCACCACGCATTACATCACGCAGACGTCTGATCTTTGCCCTTGCCGGTGGAATACTTTTCGGATTCGGATCGCAGCTCGGAAGGGGATGTACAAGCGGTTCAGCCCTGAGTGGAATGGCTGTGCTTTCACTTGGCGGTTTCATTACCATGATGGCAATTTTCGGAACAGCCTTTGCACTGGCCTGGTTCTTCAGAAGAAACTGGATATAGCCATGAACAAAAGATTTTTTAATAAGTTATACATAAGAGACTACATAAATGGGACCTTTAGCTGTTAATGAGATAATATCGGAAAACACAAACCTCTTCCTTGCCTTTATAATAGGAATTGGCTTTGGGTTTGTGCTTGAACAAAGCGGCTTCTCTTCGAGCCGGAAACTGGCCGGGATGTTCTACGGCTATGATACCGTGGTGCTCAAGGTGTTCTTTACAGCAGCAATAACCGCAATGCTCGGCCTGCTCTTCTTCAGCCTCTTCGGATGGATAGACCTTGATATGGTGTATGTCAACCCGACATATCTTCCATCAGCCATTACAGGAGGAATAGTAATGGGAGCCGGATTTATTATGGGGGGATTCTGCCCGGGAACAAGCTTCTGCGGAGCCGCTATTGGAAAAATTGATGCCATGGTGTTTATTGGCGGACTCTTCCTTGGTGTTTTTGGATTCGGAATTACATATGGATGGTGGGAAAAGCTGTACTTTGCAGGATATAAGGGAGAACCGAAAATCAGTGATTCAATAGGTATGTCCGACGGTCTCTTCGGTTTGATTCTGATAGTGGTCGCCCTGGCTATGTTTGCCGCCGGAGAATGGGCAGAGAAGAGATTTCCGAGGGAAGAGTATTGAATAGGCATGAGCCATGAGGCGGAAGGCGTGAGCCTCTTAAAGAGATAGTGCCTGTATGATAGTAAGATATCAAAGGACAGGGGCATTCGAAAGAAATAGATAGTAGGCGTGTTGCGAAGCGCAGCGGATGAAACACGCGAACTGAAAAAGGCATAAGGAATGAGGCGGAAGGCGTGAGCCTCTTAAAGAGATAGTGCCTGGATGATTGGGAGAGTATGGATGATAGCGGGGAAATAAGTTTAAAGTTTAAAGTATTAATTATTAAGGAAATAATAAAAGAGAAGATATGA
>CAZXSW010000037.1:1761-24280 GCA_964642615.1 uncultured Rikenellaceae bacterium
AAGTTTAAAGTTTAAAGTATTAATTATTAAGGAAATAATAAAAGAGAAGATATGAAGCCAAGAAATTTACTTGCATTATTTATCATTCCGATGGGATTGATAATTGCTGCTGTGCCGCAGAACAAGACAAAACCTTTCAGGCTTACTGCCGATGAGATGCTTGCTGAGGTTAATACCCGGACTCAGTTCATTACTCCCGAAGTAGTGGCTGATATGATTGTTAATAAGGATCCTTCACTCAGGCTTATCGATGTGAGGAGCCAGGATGAATTTGAGAAATTCAGCCTTCCGGGTGCCATTAACGTACCCCTGGCAGATCTCCTGTCCGAACACTATTCTGATCTTTTTAACCAGGATATCAGAATGAATGTTCTTTATTCAAACGGGTCCCTTGCAGCCAATGAGGCCTGGATGATTACCAGACAGCTTGGTTATTCAAACAACTACGTGCTTGAGGGCGGACTAAATTACTGGTTCGATACCATTCTCAGTCCGGAGAAACCATCTTCAACCAGTCCCGATGAGGAGTTTGCAAAATATGATTTCAGAAGAAGTGCAGGACAGGCCCTTGGCGGAGCTACTCCTGAAATTCTGGCACCACAGGAAACGACTGTAGCTGAAAGACCAGCCGTTAGACCTGTTGCCAAGAAGAAGAAAGCAGCTGGCGGCTGCTGAAAGAATGCTGCCTGAATCTCTTTTTCTGTTATAGCATCTGAAAACAGAGAGCTGTGTTTTTACTTTTTCTCCAAAAGAGAAAAGGTTTGAATTTTCATTTCTATCTTTGACTAAAATTAAGATGTAATGAAAAACAAAACACTTGCCCTTATTATTCTGGCCCTGATATCATGTATGAGTGCTGCCGGACAGAAGCCGGTTCCGGCAGATGATCCTTCAGGAAATTGGAAGTTTGAAGCTCCATCAGCTCCTGAGGGTTTTGCTTTGGGTAGTATGGATATATCCCTTGCAGAAAATTTATATAAGGTATCGCTTTCCTTTACAGGCAGCGACTACAAACTCGATGGTGACAGAGCTGTCCTTGAGGACGGCTCCTTTATGTTCGTAATCTACCTTCAGGGTCAGGAAATAGCTGTAATCCTTAAAAAGACCGGTCCTGATAAAATGGAAGGACTAGCCATACATCCCGACGGAGAAGTTCCCCTTACTCTGGTCAGGAATCCGGAGAAAAAGTAAGGCTGTTTTCCTGCGGTCTTATCCTGTCTCTATCGATCACAGACTCTAATGTTAAAGTAGTTTTTTCCCGGGACAGATAATTTCCCGTGTTATTTACTGAAAAGGGATGGGGGTAGTTGTTTGCCGGCCATGAGGCTTGTTTTTTAATACTTTAAATCAATGAGAAAGATCCTTTTCTTTAGCGTGTTTTTAATCCTGTTCACTGAGACTGTAAATAGTCAGATAGTCAACAGCGTTCCCCTTAGCGAGAGACTTACGGGTTATAGTTTTGACGTAAGGCTCGATACAGTGGCAAGAACTGTCTCGGGAACGATGCAGGCTTTCTGGGTCAATAATTCAGACGACTTTGTTCCGGATATTCATCTGCACCTTTATATGAATGCTTTCCGAAGTGACAGGACCACTTTCTACAGGGAAAGGAATGAATCTCCCGGTGATGATGAGAATGATTACGGATGGATTGAACTGGTGACACTTACTGACAGAGAGGGAAATGATCTTCTTCCGCTGATGAGCTATATCAGTCCTGATGATGGTAACACAGACGACAGGACAGTTTCCCGGATCGTGCTTCCGCAGCCGGTAGCCCCGGGAGATACTTTTTTCATGGATACCAGATTCACTACAAAGCTGCCTTCAAAAATTATAAGAACAGGCTTTAACGACGACTTTTATTTTGTGGCACAATGGTTCCCCAAATTCGGTGTATACGAGAAAGCCGGTATGCGCTATGCCGTTGAAGGGGCATGGAACTGTCACCAGTTCCATGCACAGTCGGAGTTTTATTCAAATCACAGCGTGTATGATGTAAGGATTACCGTTCCTTCAGGATATGTTTTAGGTACCGGAGGTATGCTTTTGGCCAGGGAGGAAAACGAAGGATTTAAAACACTGACTTACAGGGCTGAGGATATTGTTGATTTTGCCTGGACAGCCTGGCCTGGTTATGTTGAATTCAATGAACAGTGGAACCATGTGTCTGTAACCCTGCTTGTGCCACCTGAACGGGTGCATCAGGTTTCAAGGCAGATGACAGCTGTGAAGAATGCCCTCGGATATTTTAGTGATAATGTCGGACCCTATCCATGGGCGCATCTCACCTTTGTGGATCCTCCCTCCATAGGGTCCGGGGCAACAGGAATGGAATATACCACCCTGTTTACAACCGCCTCATACGATATCATCCCTGAAAGCATCCGTCTTCCTGATATGGTAACGGTCCATGAATTCGGTCATGCTTACTTCATGGGAATCATGGCAAGCAATGAGTTTGAAGAGCCCTGGGTCGATGAGGGAATCAACTCATTCTGGGAGTCAAGGATCATGGATCACTACTACGGAAAGAACAGTGGAATGATAGATTTCGGATGGCTTAAGCTATCAGACAAATCGTATCAGAGATTACCATATGTTACAAGTCCATACCGCCAGCTTGCCGATAACACCCCGGCCTCGTGGGAGTATCCGTTGGACATATACGGAATGATGAACTATCAGAAGGCAGCCACCTGGCTTAATACCCTTATGGGGCTGACAGGAGAAGAAACCATGAATAATATCTTCAGGGAGTATTACAGGAAATGGGCTTTCAGGCATCCTTCGGGAAAGGATTTTGTTGATGTTGTCAATGAAGTTGTTATTAAGGAACAGGGAGACAGGTTTCCTGAAGGTATGGACTGGTACTTCAATCAGACTCTGTACGGAACCGGGATATGTGATTACGCTGTGACCAGTGTGCAGAATACAGAATCTGAGGAAAAAGATGAAGAAGCAGGGATAGTCGCAACTGACAGTACTTCAGCAGGAGATGAAAAAATGATTTTTGATTCTCATGTTCTGCTGACCCGCCTGGGTGAGGTTTTTCTTCCAGTTGAGGTACTGATCCGCTTCAGCGACGGAAGTGAAATAGTGGAAACCTGGGACGGCAGGGATCGGTTTAAGGAGTTTACTTTCACAGGACCCAGGGAGGTTGATTGGGTTATAATAGATCCTGAATACAAGATTACAATGGATGTCAATTATATAAATAATTCATTTGCAGTTGATCCAGACCGGCTTCCCCTTAAAAGAATTTTCGGCCGGCTTATGTCATTCATTCAGTTTATCCTCGTATTTTTCACTGTTTAAGCATATAATAATGAAAGTTATAACAACACTTCTGTCAGGTTTTCAAAAGACACTCAGATCAGGAAGGTTTGTTCTCCTGGCCTGGGCAGTAATATTTTTACTGGGAACCGTATTTGCTTTTCCCATAAAGGCAGGACTTAAGAGAGCTGCCGGTAACAGCATGATACTTGACAGGTTACAGGATGGTGTTTTAATTGATGTTTTTGCTGATATGGGCAGGAGTTTTACAACCATCACCTTTATGAGCCTTTCAGGTTTCCTGTTGATTGTGGTGGCTGGACTAATGGTGAATGCCTTCCTTACCAGAGGAATCTTCGGTGTTCTCAGAGGCACTGCCGGTACAGTCCGCTTCTCTGATTTCTTCAGCCATTCACCAAAAAACTACTGGTCTTTTCTAGGAATCTCTGTCTTTCTGAGGTTTACAATACTCATCCTGTCGCTGATAATGATAGTAATACCAGTTTCAACCCTTGGCCCGGGACAGTCGGTGAGTCCTGAGAAAACTTTTATCGTGGTTGCGGTATCGGCATTCTGTTTCATATTCATAATTCCTGTCTTTATCCTGGTTTCCGACTATGCCAGAGCCTGGCAGGTTATGCACCCCACAGCTTCATTCATGAATTCGCTGGGAGCAGGATTCTCACTTACCTTCGGCCGATTCTTTGTCTCTTATTCTTATGTGTTGATGCTTTGTGCCATGCAGCTTACTTTTTTTATCATTGTTTTCAGCCTTATGCAGAACTGGAAACCCTCAGGGCCTGGAACTTTTTTATTCGTCATTGCAGTCCAGATGGTTACTATAGCCGGACTGTTCCTCAGATACTGGCGTTTTGCCGGTGTCACCTCTCTTCTGGAGCAAATCAGTCCAGTCCGGGCTGAAATTGTTGCAGAAAACTGAAATCCGGTCCTGAACCCATTGCCTGACAGTAATATTTTATATAATTTCGTATTGATATGGCTGAAAAGGAAGTTTATGTATTCACTGATCCCGGGGTTATTCCTGACAGGGAAAAGATGATACCGTTTATAGGAGCAAGGATTAGACTATGGGATGAACTGATGGCTCATATCGATTCGGCTTATGTAAACCCGGAAAAGGTTTGGAGGTATTACAAGGATGGCGGACAATGGCTGTTCAGGATGCTTCATAAGAAGAAGACTGTATTCTGGTCTGTAATAGTTGATGGTACGTTCAGGATCACTTTCTATTTCGGAGGGAAGGCAGAACCTCTTGTACTGGGAAGTGATATCCCTCCGGCATTAAAGGAAGAGTTCAGAACAGGCAAAAGCTATGGTGCAATCAAAGCCCTGTCCGTCAAGGTTATGGAACAGGATGATCTGGATGTGGTTTACAGACTCATTTTACTTAAGACATCGGTTAAGTGACCGGGAGAATGTCAAAGCCGGCCTTGTTCCTCATGGCAATTTCTTTATCCCTTTCTATCCGGGCGCAGGGTCCTGATATAAGTATACTAAGATCCTTGAATTCACCTGAAGCGGTACCGTCCGACGGTTTTTTCAGATTCGTGAATGCTTCTGATTATTATTTTGTTGCCGGAATACCTGTTGTTATGGGCCTTACCGGCATGATCTCCGGCGATGATGATATGTTCAGTGCCTCACTTACTGTTGCCGGAGCCTGTGTCATCAATCTGGGAATTACATCTGTATTGAAATACAGTATCGACAGGGACAGGCCTTTTGAGACCTATCCTGACATATACAGGAAAACCTCTGCAGGAAGCCCTTCCTTCCCTTCGGGGCATACAGCCTTTGCCTTCTGTTCAGCGACTTCACTGAGTCTTCAGTATCCGGAATGGTATGTCATTGTGCCCTCTTTCCTGTGGGCTGGAAGTGTCGCTTATTCGGGGATGCATCTGGGGGTCCATTATCCGTCTGACGTTCTGGCCGGAGCAGTAACAGGAGCTTTCTCTGCATGGCTCAGTTACAGGATCACCGGTTTTCTCCGGCAGCGAAACGAAAAAAACTGATTCTGAGGCCCTGAGGGGACAGATTTTCTGCCAATTCTATACGTATAAATACTCCGTTAAAAATAGGTTTTAATCTTCTTACTTTCAGTTATATTAAGAGATACATTTGTTGTGAAAAGGATAACAACAGAAAAGTACAGTTTCTGATGGAAAATTATTTTGAACTGCTTAAGAAGGATGTGAGATTTCAGGAAGGTCTCAAGGCATGTATGAACTGCGGAGTTTGTACTGCCATATGTCCGGCTGCTGAATTCTACGATTATGATCCAAGGAAGTTGGTAGATACCGTTCAGTCGGGAGACAACACTGAGATAGAGAAGCTGCTGAAGTCAGAAACAATCTGGTACTGTGGCGAATGCATGTCGTGCAAGACCCGCTGCCCCAGGGGTAATACCCCTGCTCTTGTAGTGATGTCACTGAGAACCCTTTCGCAGGAACTGGGTTTCTTTACAGAGTCTGAGAAGGGGAGGCAGCAGTTTGCCCTTAAGAGAACGGTGGGTGACAATATTTTCAAATACGGATACTGCGTGGCTTCATATGCAGTGAGTCCGGAATGGCACCTTGAACAGGGGCCGATCTGGAAATATATCCTCGATAACGCACATGATGTTTATGAGAGACTTGGGGGGCAGATAAATGAGCTTGGTGCGGGGCCTCTCAGAAAAATTCCCGATGATGCCAGGGCTGAACTGAAGAAGATATTTGATGTAACTGGTGGTACTGAATTATATGATACCATCGAAAAGCATTCAAAGAAGAAGGCTGAGGAAATGGGTCTGCAGTTCAGCAAGGAGGGGATCGACAACGAGTATTTCGTTGAAGTATTTACAGCCAATAACAAAAAACATACAATCTGATATCGAGTGTTATGAAAGACGGAGAAAAGAAACAGGTATGGTCAGACTATCAGAAAGAGATTGCCGATGATCATTTTTTCTATGTACGGTCATGCATACGGCAGAGCTTTTTCCCGGCATCTGAACAGTTTTTCCTGAATTTTCTCAGGAACGAACTTGGCAAGGATATCTTTGAAAATCCTTCACATACCACCTGCACAGGAATAGGATATCATTCAGATGTTGTTCCTTTCCAGACCATTATGACTGTTATTGCCAGGCATTATGCCCTCATGAAGGAAGCCGGTTATAAAAATATAGCTATTTCGTGTGTTACATCTTTTGGTATCTATACCGAGATACTTGAAACATGGAAACATTTCCCGAATGAGCTCGGGAAGACAAGGGAGTACCTTTACAAGGCAACAGGAAGGGAGTTTGATCTTCCTGAAAGTGTTGCCCATACAAGCGATGTGATATATAAATTCAGGGATGAGATAGCCGCGAAGGCAAAGCATCTGCTTGTTAACAGTAAGACAGGTGAACCGCTTAACGTGGTAGAACATATCGGATGTCATTATGCCAAGATCTTTCCAAAGTATGGGGTAGGAGGTGCTGAGTTCCCTAAAGTCCTGAGTGGCATGATCGAATCGTGGGGCGGCAAAGTGGTTGATTATCCCGAGAGAAGGCATTGTTGCGGTTTCGGTTTCAGACAATACCTTGTACAGGCTAACAGGGGCTATTCCCTTTCAAATACAGTGAAGAAATTCGAGTCGATGAAGCCTTTCAGACCCGACCTGGTACTTACCAACTGTCCAGGCTGTACCATGTTTATGGATAAGTGGCAGTATACCATTAAAGAGATGGAAGGTTCGGTTTACGGCCCCGACGGGGAAGCGGTACCCGTTCTTACCTATGAGGAACTGGCAGGCCTGGTGCTTGGCTATGATCCCTGGGATCTGGGTCTTCAGTACCATATGGTTCAGTCAGAACCGCTCCTCAGGAAGATGGGAATAGAGTTCAAACCCGAAGATAAATACAAAACAAAGGACGGGAGGCAGATGCCCATTCCTCAGAATCTTGTAAATGCCTGAATATGAATGGTAACGTTGTAGTAATCGGAGGAGGTACAGCTGGAATGGAAGCCGCAGGTCAGCTTGCAAGGGCCGGCTTCACTGTAACACTTTTTGAAAAAGATGAAGAAACCGGAGGGCATGCAAAGGAATGGTGTTATCTTTTTCCCGACCGCAGGAAAAGCAGTGAGGTAACCGCCTATCTCCAAAAACAGATTGACAACGAAAAAATCACTCTTCTCAGGGGAGAAACTGTAAGTTCGTTCGTTAAAAGTGGCAGGTCGTTTATTCTGAAAACAGGAAAGGGAAAAGATTACACTGCTGATGCCGTTGTAATGGCAACCGGCTTTGACCTCTTCAGCAGTGAGAGAAAAGAAGAGTACGGCTACAGGATTTATGATAATGTCATTACCTCTGCTGATCTTGAAAAGATGTTCAGGAGAGGAGAGATACTCAGGACTGACGGACAGAAGCCAGTCAGGATCGGACTTATTCATTGTGTGGGCTCGCGCGATGAGAAAGTAGGTAATGTTTACTGCTCGAAACTGTGTTGCGTTACGGCTGTCAAACAGGCAATTGAAATCAGGGAGTATCTTCCCGAATCAAAGGTTTACTGTTTCTATATGGATATGAGGATGGGCGGAGCCTTATACGAGGAACTGTACCGTGAGGCACAGGAGAAATTCAGTGTTAACTTCATAAGGGGAAAGGTCTCGGAGGTTGGCGTAAACATAGATAAAAGACTTATTGCAAAGGTTGAAGACACCCTAGTCGGGAGGCCGCTGAAGATGGAGCTCGATATGCTTGTACTGATGGCAGGAATGGAGATGTCGCACGAGGGAGCCACCCTGGCCGACAATAGTCAGATGAAAAGAGGAGACAACAGGTTTCTGGCACCGGCAGATCATCATTTCGGAAGCAATAAAAGCAATATAAGAGGGGTATTCTATGCCGGTACATGTACGGCTCCCATGAATATAACAGAGACTATTTCACATGCAAGGGCCGCAGTGGCAGATGTTGTTGATTATTTCAAAAGCGTACACTAGCTGATGGCAGACTTTGGATTCACATTATCAAAGGCACGTGTCATCAACTATGATGCTAACGACAGGAAGATAGCTGAGTATATTCTTGAGAGAGAGCCTTCCTTCAGGCTTTGCATCGAATGCGGCTGTTGTACTGCCACATGTACCACTGGCAATTTTACCACGTTCAGCCTCAGGGAATTCAATATTCTCATCAAAAGGGGCGAAAATGATAAGGTGAGGGAAAACATAAAGAAATGCATGCTCTGCGGAAAATGCACACTTGTATGTCCAAGGGGAGTCAACACCAGAAATATTATAACACTGGCAAAACAGGCCTTTAGAAAATTTGACGGATATGAATTTTGATCCTTTTGTAATACCGTTCAATATCGGACTTTATTTCATAGTAGTGTATGCTGTGGTAAGGTGCGTTATCTGGTTCAGGGATTTGTCTAAACCTGACAAACTCAGGCTTCAGCGAGGGTTCTTCGGCAAGGCATTCGGACAGAGCCTCAGGGAGATTTTTCTTGAGAGCCTTATTCACAGAAAGATACTAAAGACAAATCTGCGACTCGGATACATGCATATGAGTCTTGCTTTCGGATGGTTCCTGCTTATCCTTTTTGGAACCATAGAAGCCGACATCTTTGGTGAGAAACATCTTAATCCGCCGCACAAGGCCATATTCTTCAAGTTCTTCAGTCCCGAACACGGGAAAGAAGGATTTGAGGCTGCTTATGGCTTCCTTATGGATCTGATCCTTGCTTTTATTCTCTCGGGACTTGTACTGGCAGTTATAAAAAGGTTTTCTTCAAGGGTGGTGGGGATGAAAAAGACTACCCGTCTTAAGCCTCTTGACAAGATAGCACTTACTTCACTCTGGCTTATTTTCCCGAGCAGGCTGCTCGCCGAAAGTTTTACTAGCGGAGCCTACGGATCGGGGAGTTTCCTTACCGGGACTCTTGGCAACTGGTTTGCATCCTTTCTTCCTGCCCAGCAGATGGCATACCCCTTCTGGTGGCTTTATTCACTGTCACTGGGTACCTTCTTTGTCCTTCTGCCGCTTACAAGGTATATGCACATACCTACCGAGCTCTTTCTTATCTTCATGAGAAACTCGGGCATAAGGACTGGAGACAAAGCCGGATCCTTTTCAGAAGTTCAGGTATATTCCTGTTCCTCATGCGGTATCTGCATTGATGCATGTCAGCTCAGCTTTTCGGCCGGTATTACAGATATTCAGTCGGCCTATCTTATGAAAGCCATCCGCAACGATAAGGATACAAATTATATTGCCCATAACTGTCTGATGTGCGGACGCTGTGATGCTGCCTGTCCGGTCGGAATCGAACTTTCGCCAATCAGGATGATCCGCAGAAGGGCGGCAGAACCTGAAAATGATCTACGTAACATCTGGAAAGGATATTTCAGAAGCAGACAGGCTGAGCTGCCTGTTAAACCTGAACCCGTGCCCGTTTATTCCTTCCTCCCCGAACCGGAGGTTGCAAAGACAGATGTCATTTACTTTGCCGGTTGCATGAGTCATCTCACACCCACCATTAAGGAGGCTATGACCCGGATCCTTGATGCCTCGGGCCTTAAGTGGACCTTTTTGGACAAGGATGGAGGAGCCTGTTGCGGCCGTCCACTGATGCTTGCCGGAAACGACAGGGAAGCAAGGGAGCTCATAAACTATAACTCCCATACAATATGGAAATCGGGAGCCCACACCCTGGTAACCTCATGTCCCATTTGTTACAAGGTATTCAGGGAAAGCTATTATCTCGATGTTGAGGTGCTTCACCACTCGCAGTTCATCAATAATCTGATAAAGGATGAGAAGATAAAACTTAATTTCCTTCAGAAGAATATAGTTTTTCATACTCCCTGTGAACTTGGAAGGGGATCGGGGATCTATGAAGAACCGAAGGAAGTTTTGCGGCATGTTGCCAGGCTTTGGAATACGGATTATGAAGATGAGAAAGGCTTATGTTGCGGAGGAAGCCTCGGGAATATGAAGATCGGCTGCGACAGGAAGCATACGATTGCCGTTGATGCCGCTGCTCTTTTGACAAAGAGTAATCCGGATATACTTGCCACTGCATGTCCTCTCTGTAAAAAAACTTTCGCACAGGCCACCCCGGTAAGGGTCAGCGATATTGCCGAAATAGTCTCTGAAGCCCTTTTTTCAGGTTCACCCCGGAAAAATAATGCCCGTAAACAGGTCCTGAAGAGAGAATCAGCCGGCATAGTGTGAGCAGGGGATTTGCCTGTAACAATCCCCTTCAAGAATCCTCAGAACAGTCATAATTTCAGCATCACAGAAAAAGTGATATTAAGCAGTTTTTAAGGTTATTGGACTGGCCTTAGTAGTTTTGTATCCACTAAATTATTGATTATATCCAGGATGCTTTTAAGTTAAACCTCCGGTGACGGATTCTGAAAATCTGAATATGTAAATAATATCCTATAAAGATCTGCGTTATAAAATAAATTAAACAAAGAAGGAAATATGAGGAGAGGGATTTTAATTCTAACAGTTGTTTTAACAACTCTTTTGTGGTCGTGCAGCAACGGCCGGGTTACTGGCGATGGTTCAGAGGCCGGTTTAGTTGTTTCACAAAACGATGGCAGTTATCACCTGTCAGTTTCGAAAGCTGTCTGCTTCAGTGATCAGGATAATCCGTCAAGCAACACGGCTGAATGGAGTATCGGGGTTAGTGAGGCCGGACGCTACAAGGTGTGGATAGCCAGCGCCACGCTTGATACTCTGAATCTCAGGTATTCAAATCCGGTAAAGGTTAATCTGCTTGACAACAGGCTCGACGTAAATCCTGAATGTGACAGGGTAGTGACTGATTCAAAGGAGGTATCACTTCCTTATTACCGTGCTGATTCGTATATGGGATCGTTTTATTTCCCTGAAGCAGGACAGTATACGCTTCAGGTCATAAGCGAAAAGATCTTACCTGCCGAGGCGAGTAATTTCAATGTAAGACCTTCGGGCGATACCAGACTCCTGTCTGTTATACTTACCCCGGTAGTCCGCTAGAGTTTATCAGCAATCCATTTTCTGGCATTGATAAATGCCGTTATCCATGGTGTGACATCATCCTTCCTTTTTCCGGAAGGATAGAACCCGCACTGCCATGGAAGGAGCGCTCTTTCGAGATGCGGCATCATAACCAGATGGCGTCCGTCGTCCGAGCATAGTCCGGCAATGTCATGGTCGGAACCGTTAGGATTGGCAGGGTAGCTGTGATGGCTGTACTTCATAACCACCTTGTAGCTGTCTTCAGGGTAGGGCAGGCTGAACCGTCCTTCTCCGTGAGCCACCCAGATTCCCAGTTCCATTCCCGACATACTGCCAAGCATTACTGAATTGTTTTCCGGTATTTTTACTCCTACAAAACCTGATTCAAACTTGTTTGATTTATTACTAAGCAGTCGGGGCATCTCCTGGTGACCGGGGTAAACGAGACCAAGTTCGGCCATCAGCTGGCAGCCGTTGCATACGCCAAGTGACAGGGTGTCTTCTCTTTTATAGAAGTCTTCGAGTGAGATCCTTGCTTTTTCATTGTATCTGAAGGCTCCGGCCCAGCCTTTTGCAGAACCGAGTACATCGGAGTTAGAAAAGCCTCCCGGGAAGACAATGAAGTTAAGGTCGCGAAGGTCCTCCCTGCCGCTTATAAGATCGGTCATATGGACATCTCTGACATCGAAACCGGCAAGCCACATCGAGTATGCCATTTCCCTGTCGCCATTTATTCCTTTTTCCCTTATGATGGCAGCTTTAATGCCGCTTTTCTTTTTCCTCTCTGGTGAGATGCCAAGAGATTTGAATGTCCCGTCAAAATTAACTGTATTGAAAACCAGGCTGTGATTCTTATATGAGTTGAATCTTTCCAGTGCAGCTTCTTCTCCCGACTGTCGCCTGTCGAGAAGGTAGGAAGTTGTAAACCATTTATCGCGGTAGTGATCAATGTCGAAGGATAAGTTCTCTTCCATATTTCTCACAAAGAGTGTTCTCCCTGAAACAGGATGGCCTATTGAAAGATAGGATATACCGTTCTCGAGAAGGATTTCAGCTATCTCATGCTCGTCTTTCACCTGGATTATGACACCGGGGTTCTGGCTGAACAGTATCTTAACCGTATCGGGGTCGTCAAATCCCGAGAGGTTGATGGCTGCACCGCCTTCGGTATTGGCAAAACACATCTCGAGGAAGGTGGTCAGCATACCTCCGGCTGAGATGTCGTGACCGGCAAGTATTTTTTCATCCGCAATAAGGTCCTGAATGATGTTAAAGACAGTAGCAAAATAGGCAGCATCTGTTACCACGGGCACATCCGTTCCTACCCTGTTGAGTACCTGTGCCAGGCTGCTGCCTCCTGTCTTAAGGCTGTCGCGGCTCATGTCGATGTAGAGCAGGCTTGTATAGGGATCATTGACAAGAACAGGCTCAGTGATCTTTCTTACATCGCTAACCTCGGCGGCAGCAGAAATTATGAGTGTTCCGGGGGAGATAACAACGCCGTCGTCGTACTTCTGTGTCATCGACAGGCTGTCTTTTCCCGTGGGAATATTTATCCCAAGGCCTATTGCAAACTGACTGGCTGCTTCCACAGCCTTGTAGAGTCTGGCATCTTCTCCGGGATTTCTGCAGGGCCACATCCAGTTGGCCGAAAGGGATACTCCTTTCAGTCTTGCTGTCAGGGGAGCCCATACTATGTTTGTAAGAGCTTCGGCTATCGATAGTACTGATCCTGCTGCCGGATCAGCCAGTCCTGCTGCCGGTGCATGTCCGATAGAGGTTGCCATACCGTGTTTCCCACGGTAGTCGAGTGCGATAGCTCCAAGGTCATTCAGCGGAAGCTGGAGCGGTCCGGCGCATTGCTGTCTGGCCAGGCGTCCTGTAACCGATCTGTCGACTTTGTTGGTCAGCCAGTCCTTGCATGCCACCTCTTCAAGCTGTAATACCATCTCAAGGTATTCGTGGATCCTGTCGTTGCTGTAAAGCGGTGCGGAGAAGGATGAAGGCATTGAGGAATCAGTCATGGTTGTCCTGGGCGGATTGCCGAGCAGGGAAGGCAATGATATGTCGACAGGTTTTTCGCCTGTGACCGGGTTTTCAAAGGTAAACTGCATATCACCGGTCACTTCTCCTATAATATATACGGGAGCTCTTTCACGTTCTGCTATTCTTACAAGGGTGTCTACGTTTTCTTTATTAATCACAAGTCCCATGCGTTCCTGTGATTCGTTCCCTATTATCTCTCTTGCTGAGAGAGTAGGGTCACCGACCGGAAGCCTGCTCATATCAATTCGTCCGCCTGTCGACTCAACAAGCTCTGAAAGACAGTTAAGATGTCCGCCGGCACCGTGGTCGTGAATTGAAATAACCGGATTGTTATCGGCTTCGCACAGTGCCCTTATGGCGTTGTATACTCTTTTCTGCATCTCCGGATTGGCACGCTGGACAGCATTAAGTTCAATGGAGCTGTCGTAGGCTCCGGTATCAACGGATGATACTGCTCCTCCTCCCATACCTATTCTGTAGTTATCACCTCCCAGAAGAACTATAAGGTCACCTTTCTCAGGTACATCCTTACCGCTGTCCTTGCTTTTGCCCGAGCCCACGCCACCGGCAAGCATTATCACCTTGTCGTATCCGTATTTCTTTCCGTTCTCAAAATGTTCAAAGGTGAAGAGAGAACCACAGATAAGCGGCTGGCCGAATTTATTACCGAAATCGCTGGCTCCGTTTGATGCTTTTATAAGTATGTCTTCGGGAGTCTGGTAGAGCCACTTACGTTCACTGGTGGCTTTTTCCCATTCACGGGGACCGTCGGGCCTGGGATAGGAGGTCATGTATACTGCTGTTCCTGCAACAGGAAGAGCACCCTTGCCCCCGGCAATACGGTCTCTTATCTCACCGCCCGTTCCCGTTGAAGCACCGTTAAATGGTTCAACTGTTGTGGGGAAATTATGTGTCTCTGCCTTAATGGACAGGACTGATTCATTGAGTTTTATACCGAAGAAGTCGGGTTTGTCCTGTGTTGCCGGGGCAAACTGCTCTATTACAGGTCCCTGCAGAAAGGCGCAGTTGTCCTTATAAGCCGAAACAACCCTGTTTCTGTTACTGTGTGTAGTGTCTTTTATAAGCTGGAAGAGGGTCGAGTCCATCTCCCTGCCGTCAATAACAAAGATGCCGTTAAAGATTTTATGCCTGCAATGCTCGGAATTTACCTGTGAAAATCCGAAGACTTCACTGTCGGTAAGTTTGCGGTTAAGTGAGTCTGAGAGTCTCCCGAGATAGACTATCTCTTCCTCGCTGAGTGCCAGGCCCTCCTTTATGTTGTATTCCCTGATGTCCCCAATGTGTTTTATCTCTTCGGGAACACGGTCGATAGTGAAGATATGCTGGTCGAGTCCCTGGTAAACAGCCTGAAGCATGGGGTCATGATCGGGTTTTTCACTTCCGGCAGCGTGAAAGAGCTCTATGCGAACAATACCTTCTATCGCCATGTTCTGGGTGATCTCAACGGCATTGGTACTCCAGGGAGTTATCATCTCCTTTCTCGGTCCGACAAATGTACCGTCTATATTATCCTGTATCAGGGGCTTGGCACCTGAAAAAAGCCAGCTGAGCTTGCCTCTGTCTTCCTGAGAAAGTACTGTTGCTGAGTCGACAGCAAAATAGTTACTGCCGCGACCTTCGAAAAAGAGAATCATATGAGTGTTTTTAATATTTGTTCCAAGTGTTTATATCTACAATAGTCTGGATAAAGATATTTTTATTCAGACTGTTCATCCGGTACCTTCAGACCGCTGCGTGTAAGGAAGGCATCCTGTGAAGGTTCCTTACCCCTGAATCTTACATATAGGTTCATAGGAAAATCACTCCCTCCCTTTTCGAGGATGTTTTCCCTGAAGGAGTCAGCAATGGCAGGGTTAAAGAGACCGTTTTCCCTGAAGAAGCTGAAAGCATCGGCATCGAGGACCTCGGCCCATTTGTATCCGTAATAGCCTGCTGCATAACCTCCACCGAATATATGAGTGAAGGCAGTGCTGAAACAGGTGTTTTCGACTGCCGGAAAGGGATCGGTCTTTCCTGTGACAGATGATTCAAACTCCAGGGGGTCGGTGCCGGAGGGTTCAGTTATTGTATGATAGGCCATGTCGAGTAATCCAAATCCAAGCTGTCTCTGGCAGGCATATCCCTCGTTAAAGGTTGATGCGTCGCGTATTTTCTTGATTATTTCATGAGGGATCTTTTCTCCCGTCTCGTAATGACTTGCCCATGTATCGAGCCATATATTCTCAAAGGCCCAGTTTTCCATGAACTGGGAAGGAAGTTCGACGAAATCTCTGGCTACATTGGTTCCCGAGAGGCTTTCATATGTACAGTCTGAAAGCATCCCGTGCAGGGCATGTCCGAACTCATGAAGAAAGGTGGTAAGCTCACTGAAGGTTAGGAGGGAAGGTCTCGATGATGTAGGCCGGGTGAAATTGGTAACCAATGATACAAGAGGTCTTACATCCGAACCATTCTGAATGCTCTGTTCCCTGAAGCTGGTCATCCAGGCCCCTCCGTTTTTTCCAGGTCTGGGGTGAAAGTCAAGGAAAAGGATGGCCATAAATTTTCCGTCTTTGCCATACACCTCCCATGCGTTTACTTCATTGTGATAAACAGGTATTGATTTATTTGCTATAAAAGAGAGGCCAAACAGCTTTCCTGCAAGGCTGAACACAGCATCTCTTACGCTCTCCAGTCTGAAGTAGGGCCTCAGGATTTCGTCGTCGATATCGTAACGTGCTTTTTTAAGTTTTTCCGAATAGAATGCCCAGTCCCATCTGGAGAAGTCGCGGAGGCTGTAAGTAAGGGCAAACTGTTTTACATTGGAGTAGTCTCTTTTTGAAGCCGGAAGTGAAGCTTTGTAAAGGTCATCGAGGAAAGAGTTTACTTTACCGACCGAGTCGGCCATCCTGTCGCCCAGGGTCATCTCTGCGTAGTTGCTGAAGCCAAGCAGGCGGGCCATTTCGAGTCTCAGATTAATTATGGTGGTTATCAGCTTGCGGTTATCCCATTCGTTGTTATGGAATGCCCTGGAGCCATAAGCCCTGTACATCTGTTCCCTGAGATGTCTTTTTGAGGAGTATTGCATGAAGGGAGCATAGCTTGGTGCATTCAGGGTGAAAATCCAGCCTTCTTTACCTCTTCTTCCGGCTTCGGCTGCAGCCGCCTCCCTTATTCCCTGAGGGAGTCCGTCAAGGTCGGCCTCGCTTGTCAGGTTAAGCTCAAAGGCATTGGTCTCTGCAAGGACATTCTCTTCGAATTTCAGACCAAGTCCGGCCAGTTCTTCGGAGATAGCC
The DNA here is from genome assembly GCA_964642615.1 of uncultured Rikenellaceae bacterium. Lineage (GTDB taxonomy): Bacteria > Bacteroidota > Bacteroidia > Bacteroidales > VadinHA17 > LD21. The sequence goes on from CAZXSW010000037.1 coordinate 18,387, forward strand.
CTGAATCGCACCTTCTCCTTTTCACCGAGTCCGGCCCCGCCAAGCATAAAGCTTCTGTATTTCTTCCTTGCTAGCATCTTCTGTCCGGTTGTTAGTCCGGCATTTTCCATCCCTTCATATACCGCTTTTATTCTCAGAAAGAGACCTTTGTTCATAGTGATGTCGTTCGACATCCGAGTGAGCAAAGGCGATAGCTCTCTGGCAGCTTCCTGCAGCTCTTTTGAAGTCTCGGCGCTGTTCAGATTAAACAGTATGGTTGCCAGTCTGTTAAGCCGGGATCCCGACCTGTCAAGTGCGGCAACAGTATTCTCAAAAGTGGGAGGCTCAGGGTTCTCAGCTATGGCAACTATTTCCTCAAGAGCCTCTCTTATGGCGATGTCAGCCGCGGGTCTGAAGTGACCCGGGTTGATAAGATGAAAGGGAGGAGTTTCAAAGGGAGTGTTCCATCTGTCAAGTAAGGGATTGTTCATCGGCATATCATTTACTGTTTCTAGATCAGGTCTTTAGTAAAAAACCTGACTATCAGGGTGTTATCCCGGATGGTCAGGTTGTCTCTTCCGGGTTTGCTTTTTTATCAGAACGGAAGATCACTCAGATCATCGGGCTCGGGAGGAAAATCCTCTTCATGGATAGCTCCCGGAACGGGAGTATCTCTGACAGCAGCCGACAGTTTTTCGATCTTCCAGGCATCAAGGTTGGTGAAATAGTTAACCTTCCCGTCGCGTTCCCATCGGTTGCCTTTAAGGTTAAACCAGATTTTCACTTCTTCATTTAAGAACGATTCGTTAATCAGATCGCATTTATCCTGAACAAGCTGGAACTTGATATAGTCGATGAACATGGCAGATCCTCCCGTCTCTTTTTTCTCAATGACAAATTCACGTTTTTTGAATTTATCACTGACCTGGTTAACGGGAGCAACGTCTATTACCTTACCTGTAATTTCAAAAGCCATTATCAGTCTGTTTCTTCGTTAATTACTATTTTTTCAATTTTATCCCCCTGACTTATGAGGTCAATAACTTCAAGTCCCTCAGACACTTTCCCGAAACAGGTGTGCTGCCTGTCAAGATGGCTTGTGTTCTTTCTGCTGTGACAGATAAAGAACTGGGAGCCTCCGGTGTTTCTCCCGGCGTGAGCCATTGAAAGGACACCCCTGTCGTGATACTGGTTGGCGCCTGTAAGCTCACAGTTGATTGTGTAACCCGGACCGCCGGTGCCTGTACGGGGATCTCCGGGATCCCTGGAATAAGGGCAGCCTCCCTGGATAACAAAATCGGGTATCACGCGGTGAAAAGCAAGTCCGTCGTAGTAACCATCTTTGGCAAGTTTGACAAAGTTGCCCACAGTACCCGGAGCATCTTCTTCAAAAAAGCTGACCTTCATGGTCCCTTTTGCAGTAACGATCTCGGCTGTCATCATATTATTTTATTATATCGAGAAGTTCAACTTCGAACACCAGGGTAGAGAAAGGTTTTATTGTTTCTCCGGCACCACTGGCTCCGTAAGCAAGGTTTTCGGGCAGATAGAGCTTGAATTTTGAACCCACGGGCATAAGCTGCAGTCCTTCGACCCAGCCTGGAATAACTCCGGCAAGAGGGAACTGTGCAGGCTGTTCTCTTTCTATTGATGAGTCAAATTCGGTACCATCGATCAGAGTGCCTGAGTAATGAACCTTGACCGTGTTTTCAGTAGTGGGCCTGGGACCGTTTCCCATTGTTATTACCTCGTACTGAAGTCCGCTGGGAGTAACTGAAACTCCGCTTCTTTCTTTATTTTTGGCCAGAAAAGCCTCATTCTCAGCGATATAATCCTTATAGGTAACTCTGTCGCGCTCAGCCTGTTGTTCAATCAACTGAGCCTCCCTTTCCTGCATGAAAAGCATAATGTAACTACGGGCGATCTCGTCTGACATCTCAGGTTTCCCATCTTTGCCATCGAGCATTGCTTTTGCAACAATGATCGGATTCAGCATTAAGCTGTCCTGGGTAAGACCATTGTAGTTAACGATCCCGAAGGCATACGAGAGGGAGTCGTTTCCGTTTTGCATCTTTGCATTCTTAATGGAACTTTCTCCACATGAGCCAAGTATTATGGCAGACAGAATTGTTGAAGTGATTAATCCCTTGATTTTCATTTGAAATAGATTTAATTTTAAATTTAAACGCAAAGATAATACTTTGCCACCAGCAAAAAATAGTATGCTTATTTATTTTTCAACATTTAACTGCCCTGATAAACTGCCTTTTACCCGGAGGGCCAGGCAGTAACCCGACGGTGAATCCCGTTCTTCTGAGGTTCCTTTTAACTTCCCCCCTGGCTGAATAGGTGACAAATATCCCGTTTTTCACTGTAACCGACGCTATCATGTCAAAAATTCCGGGTGTCCACATCTCTGGCTGTTTGCAGGGACCAAAGGCATCGAAGTAAATAAGGTCGTAAGTTCCGTAAGGAACAAATTCAGTAAGGTCGGCTTTTATCTTCAGAAGGCTGAAGTCTCCTGTAATGTTGCATAGCTTTTCCCATGGAGCCTCATGGATGGCATTAAAAAGGGATCTGCTTAAATCCCCTGAAAGAACGGGGTAGTTCAGTGAGTTTAAAATTTCGGGGCCCAGAGGGAATTTTTCAACTGAGGTAAACTGTATCTTCCTTCCTGAACCTTCATTGTTAAGAAGGGTCAGATATGCGTTCAGCCCTGTTCCGAAACCTGCTTCAAAGATTCTGAGCGGGTCAACCTGGCATTGATCGAGGCCACCCTTAATAAAAATATGTTCCGATTCACTTATGGCACCGTAAACCGAATGATAATGCTCGTCAAGTTCAGGTACAAATATAGTGTCGGAGCCGTCGGCTGTTTTTATTATACTGATCATAACTGTTTTCTGCACTGCAAAATTATCAATAAAGTACATATCCTGGTATCCGGTTACTGACCGGATGTCTTTTTATGTAAATACCTTACTGCAGACTAACCGATATATTTCGTGATATGAAACAATTATATTAATTTTAATATCGCAAGCAACAGGATTTCTAACCAAAAACAGCCTCAGGATGAAAGCAAAGCATACAAGAAGAGATTTTATCAGGTTAACAGCTTCCGGAACACTTGGGATGTTGGTTCTATCGAATTACTCATGCAAAACTGCTGCACTTGCCGGCGGCAGGGATCCGAAATCATTTGGGATAGGGCTCCAGCTCTATACTATAAGGGATGCCATGAATATTGATGTGCCGGGATCTCTCAGGCAGGTTTCAGATGCCGGTTACAGGTATATTGAGCTTGCCGGGTATTCAGGAGGTAAGTTTTACGGTTATGAGCCTGCCGAGTTTAAAAAGCTGGCCGGGGATCTCGGGCTTGAGATACTTAGCAGCCATACCCAGGTCGAGGCTCAGGGGGTGACCCTTGATAATGCGACCAGGATGGCTGAGGACCATGCAAGGCTGGGTGTGAAATACTGTATTCAGCCATGGGTTGTTGAAGAGGCCAGGACTACCGTTGCAAGCTATCAGAAGATGGTGGCTGACTGGAACCAGGTAGGGAAAGTGATGAAGGAACATGGTATCCAGTTCGGATATCACAATCATAATTTTGAGTTTGACGTGGTTGAAGGCAAGGTGCCCTTTTATGATATATTCATGAAAGAACTCGACAGGGACCTTGTCACCATGGAACTTGATATTTTCTGGGTCACCAAGGCCGGACAGGATCCGGTTGAGATAATAAAGAAATATCCCGGCTGGTTCCAGATCTTCCACATGAAGGATATGTATACCAATGAGCCGCCGTATTTTACAACTGACGGAGTAAGGGATTTTGCTCCTGTGGGATCGGGGGTTATTGACTTTAAGAGGATACTCGGGCAAAAGGATACTGCCGGAATGAAGTATATGATCGTTGAGCAGGATCTTAGTCGCGACGGGACTCCGTTTGAAGACATCAGAACCAGCGTTGTTAATCTGACTACAAAGATCCTGGTCTGAGGTTAGGTCCGGGAAGTTACTCTGTCACAGAATACACCAGTGAAATTATTACAGGGAGGGGATCCGGTGAGAAATCACCAGTCGGAGTCATACCAGCCCCTTACATCCGTTGCAACCATTCCGGCTCTCCTGGCTGCCTCCAGTCCCAGTTCCCCGTCTTCAAAGACCTCGATGGCGGAGGGTTCAACATTCATTAGTTCAGCGCATCTGAGAAAGGTCTCGGGATGGGGTTTATAGTTGCTTACATCGTTTGATGTGACAATGATATCAAAATACTGAAGAAGGCCGGTTATCTCTAGAGTCCTTGTTACCGCTTCCCTGTGTCCTCCCGTTCCAACTGCCATAGGGAGTACACCGTAATATCTTTTGACTATATCGGCAACAGGCTCTATGGGCTTTACAAGGTCTTGTATCCTGTAGAACTGGCTTAGCTTTTCTTTAATTATTTCTTCGGCCGTGACGGTGCCGGCATGACCGTTTTTCTTAAGCAGTTCGGCGGCAATTAATTTACCCGGACTTCCTGAGTGAAGCTTGAGAAATGAAGAGTCGATGGATACACCGAATTTCTCACAGGCTTTTTTCCATCCTTCGAAATGATAGGGCATGGTGTTGGCCAGTGTTCCGTCAAGATCGAAGATAAGGCCTTTTATTCCGGGTCTGATTATATACTCCATTTGGAAAAATAAGGTGCAAAGATAGGGAAATTTACTTCTTTGGCAAAAGGATGGGGAAAGGCCGGGATGGGGAAAAAAGAAGGCCGTTGATGAGACGGCCTTCCACGAATGATCATAATGTTTATCCTTTATACTGAGCCAGAAGTTCTTTCACCTGGCGGTAAACATTCTCAGCAGTAAATCCGAGTTTTTCATCGAGTACCTTATATGGAGCAGAATAACCGAATGAGTTGACTCCCCATATTTTTGATTTGTGACCGGCAAGACCCTGCAGGGTAACCGAAAGTCCGGCAGTCATTCCGAACACAGGAACGCCGGAGGGTAATACAGATTCGCGGTACTCTTCGGGCTGGTTTCTGAAGAGACCTTCAGATGGTGCAGCCACTATTCTGAAGTTTATGTTGTCGTTTTTAAGAAGGGCAGCACCTTCGACCAGGGTTGCCACTTCTGAGCCGCTTGCAAGAAGAATCACCTCGGGTTTTCCCTTGCTGTCGGCAACTATATAGGCACCTTTCTCTGCCTTAAGGGCGTCATTGTATCTGTTGCCATTTTCAGACGGAAGATCCTTGATATTCTGTCGCGACAGAATAAGGGCTGTCGGAGTCTTTCTGTTATCAAGAGCTATTTTCCATGCAACTGATGTCTCAAGGGCATCGGAAGGTCTGAGTACAATCATGCTGTTGTTGCCGTGGTGGTTTTTCAGATGCTCCATCAGACGAATCTGGGCTTCCTGTTCAACAGGCTGGTGGGTTGGTCCGTCTTCACCCACACGGAAGGCATCATGGGTCCATATATATACAACCGGTAGTTCCATAAGGCAGGCCAGGCGAACAGCAGGCTTCATATAGTCGGAGAAGACGAAGAAGGTACCGCATGCCGGAATAACACCTCCGTGAAGAGCCATGCCGTTCATCAACGCGGCCATGGTGAGTTCGGCAACTCCCACCTGGAGGAAGGCACCGGAGAAGTCTCCTTTTTTAAAGGCTTTCGTGTTCTTCAGGAAGCCGTCGGTCTTATCTGAGTTTGACAGGTCGGCTGAAGCCACAATCATGTTCTCAACGCTTTTTGCCAGTACACCAAGGACGGTGGCTGAAGCGGCTCTGGTGGCCGATCCTTCTTTCTGCTGTATCGCGCTGAAGTCGATGGCAGGCACGTTGCCTGACCAGAAAGAAGCAAGTTTTTTATCAAGATCAGGGTTTGCAGTTGCCCACTCATCCTTCTGTTTCTTCCATGAGG
>CAZXSW010000038.1:0-16012 GCA_964642615.1 uncultured Rikenellaceae bacterium
CTTAAACATCTTGGTTATAAGGCTGTCATAAGGGCAATTTCAGATATCTACGCTATGAATGGTACCCCGGGCCAGGTTCTGGCTGCCATAGGAGTCAGTTCAAGGTTTACTGTCGAACAGCTCGAGGAACTCTATGAGGGGATACTGATGGCATGCAAGCGCTATGAAGTTGACCTTGCCGGAGGTGACATGACCAGTTCGGTTACCGGTCTCACCATAGGGATGACAGCTGTCGGAACCGTTGAAAGGGAAAGGGTAATAAAACGTGACGGAGCCAGGCCCAATGATCTCATTTGTGTGACCGGAGACTATGGCGCTTCCTATATGGGACTGCAGCTTCTTGAAAGGGAAAGAAAACTATTTGATAAAGACAACTCATTCGTGCCCGATCTGGGCGGGCATGAGTACATTGTGGGTCGCCAGCTCAAACCCGAATTCCCGGTTAAAGTATTTGACTCACTCAGGGCTGAAGGAATTCTTCCTACGGCCATGATAGATGTTTCAGACGGACTGGCTTCGGATCTAATACACGTATGCAGGTTATCGGGCACAGGATGCAGGATCTGGTATGACAGGATCCCTGTGGATACTGAAACGGCAATGATGGCTGAGGAGTTCGGTATTGATCCGGTAACAGCTGCCCTTAACGGAGGTGAAGACTATGAACTGCTGTTCACGGCCGATCTGGCTGACATGGAAAAAGTCCGGAACATCCCCGGGGTAAAGGTGATAGGCCACATGACCTCTTCCGACGAGGCTTATGTTCTTGTCAACGAAGTGGGTACAGAAGCAGAACTAAGAGCCCAGGGATGGAAGGGCAACTGATGCTTTCACTTTTTCGGACCCCTTATAACACCTCTTTCAGATTCTTTTATGAATCTGATTATATAATCCCTTTCGGGTGACTGTGAGAATTCTCTTTCCACCTTTTCCAGGGCCATGGTATTATTTAGGCCGTTCTGAAATATCACCCTGTATATATTGTGAATGTCGTCAATCTTTTCTTTTGCGAAACCTCTTCTTGTAAGTCCGACAGAGTTGATTCCCATATAGGCCAGCGGCTCACGGTCAGCTTTCAGATATGGAGGAACATCCATTCTCACCCTTGAGCCTCCTCCGATTATCACATGTCCCCCGATCCTGGCAAACTGATGGACAAGGGTTCCTCCGCTCAGGATGGCCCAGTCATCAACCTTAACCTCCCCGGCCAGTGCCGTGGCATTTCCAAGGATGCAGTTATCCCCTACCCTGCAGTCGTGCCCCACATGGGCATAAGCCATCACAAGGCAGTTTTCACCGACAACCGTTTTCCCCGAAGAAGCTGTACCACGGTTAATGGTTACAGCTTCCCTGACCGTAGTGTTGTCACCAATCCATGCCGTTGAATCTTCGCCCCTGAACTTAAGATCCTGGGGAATACCTGCGATGACGGCTGACGGAAAGATCCTGCAGTTGCTTCCGATTCTGGCACCAGGGAGAATGGTCGCATTTGGACCTATCCATGTGCCTTTCCCTATAACAACATTTTCAGCAACATAGGCAAAGGGTTCGATAGTCACATCTTCAGCAATGATGGCTTCAGGATGTACAAAAGCAAGGTTTGAGATCATTTCAGAGGATCATTTGTTTTTAACTACCTGGGCTGTCATTTCACCTTCGGCAACGAGATGATTTGCTACAAACGCCTGTCCGTACATAATCGCTATCCCCCTGCGCAGAGGTTCAATCAGTTCCATTTTAAGAATTAAGGTATCGCCTGGTACTACTTTATGTTTAAACTTAAGCTTGTCTATCTTCAGGAAGTATGTTGAATACCTTTCAGGTTCATCAACTGTACTTAGTATCAGCAGGCCTCCGGTCTGGGCCAGGGCTTCGGCAATAAGCACCCCGGGCATAACCGGCTCATCGGGGAAATGGCCCTGAAAGAAAAGCTCATTGAAGCTTACATTTTTTATCCCTATCACCGAGGTCTCATCCAAAGCTATAACCTTGTCAACCAGCAGGAAAGGATAGCGGTGCGGAAGCTTTTTCTTTATATCTGCCACACTGTAGACCGGGGGCTGTGATGGATCGTAAACGGGGATGTTCTTTTTCGACTGTGATTTTTTTATCTCCTGCCTTATGAGTTTGGCAAGTTTGGTGTTGGCCAGATGCCCGGGCCTGGTGGCTACAACCTTACCCTTTACAGGCTGTCCAACAAGTGCAAGATCACCCATGATATCGAGAAGCTTATGCCTTGCCGGTTCATTGGGATATCTGAGCTCAGTGTTATTAAGTATTCCAGCAGTATGTTTACTTATCCCCGGTCTGTTGAACAAAGTGGCGATCCTGTCAATCTCCGACTGCTCAACTTCCCTGTCAAGAATAACTACAGCGTTGTCGAGGTCTCCTCCCTTAATAAGTCCAAGTTTATGCAGGGGTTCAAGCTCATGAAAGAAAACAAAGGTCCTGCTCTTTGATATCTCTTTCTCAAAGTCGTCGATCGAATCGAGAATAGCATACTGGTTACCCAGTATCTTTGAGTTGTAGTCGATGAGTACGTTTATGCTCAGATGATCATCAGGATAAATTATAAGGTCGACCCCATGTTCCTCATCTGAGTATGCTATCTTTTGTTTGACAACAAAATAATTCCTTTCCTCCTTCAGTTCAACCATCCCGGCCTCCTTAATAGCCTCAGTGAATTTCCATGAGGCACCACCCATTATCGGGGCTTCAGGTCCGTCGAGTTCAATAAGCGCATTGTCAACCCTCAGGCCATGCAGAGCAGCCAGAACATGTTCTATAGTTGATACGGAGGCGTTATTCTGAAAGAGAGTGGTTCCCCGTGAAGTATCCGTGACATTCTCGGCTATGGCATCAATCACAGGCCTGCCCGGTATGTCAACCCTGCAGAATTTATATCCATGGTTTGCCGGTGCCGGTTTAAAAGTGATGGTAACGTTCACTCCGGTATGTAATCCTTTGCCTTTCAGGCTGACTTCCTTTGCAAGGGTCCTTTGTTTCTCACTCATTAATATATCCTGTTATTCATTAAATACCGGGTACAAAAAAACAAAAAAATACGGATGGTCCAATAAAATAAACCTTATATGCCACTGATAATTATTAAAAAACCTTAAAGGTTAACCCCTTTTAAGCTTTTCGATTTCCTTTGCCATATCATCGACTTTTATTTTCAGATCAGGCAGTTTCCTGAAGATAACTGATGATCTGAGGAAATCTTTATGATCCATGGCCGGATAGCCCAGAAGAATAGAATTTTCCTTTTTAACATCACCCGGAATTCCCGACTGGGCACCGATCTTTGTCCCGTCGGCGATCTTCAGATGTCCTGAAATCCCTACCTGGCCTCCAAACATACAGTTCTTTCCTACTTTGGTTGAGCCTGCTATTCCCGTCTGCCCCGCCATTACCGTATTCTCTCCTATCTCAACATTATGTCCTATCTGGATAAGATTATCAATCTTAACCCCTTTTCTTATAACAGTTGATCCCATTGTTGCCCTGTCGATGGCAACGTTCGCACCAATCTCGACATTATCCTCAATAATAACGTTTCCAAGCTGAGGAATCTTCATAAACTCACTTTCAGACTGGGGTGCAAAACCGAATCCGTCGCTTCCGATTACTGTTCCTGCATGAATGGTACAGTTGTTTCCTATAACACACTCGTGGTAAATCTTTACCCCGGCATACAGAACACAGTTTACTCCCAGCCTGGTTCCGTCACCGACATATACATGAGGATAAACGGAACAGTTATCACCAATCGAACAATTCTCACCTATATAGGCATAAGGGCCGATATAGATATCCTTGCCCAGTGATGCAGAGACTTCGATGACAGCTGTAGGATGGATGCCTTGCTTCCTGGGGCGGGCCTGATCGACAAGGCGAAGCAGCGATGCAAAGGATTCGTAGGCATCATCAACCCTTATCAGGGTTGCATTTACCTTTTCCGAGGGTATGAAACTTTTGTTTACCAGGACTATCGACGATTTTGTTGTATAAATGTAAGGCTCATATCTGGGATTTGACAGAAAGGAAAGTGCCCCTTCTGATCCTTCTTCTATCCTGGCGATAGTATTAACTTTTACTTCCGGGTTACCCTCAATTTCCCCATTGAGAAACCCCGCTATTGTTGTTGCATTGAATTCCATTGTTATGTATTTTAAATTATCTGCATTCTTTGGGATAACAAAGAAAATACTTTGTAATCCTCTCAGAAAGAAATCTGTGATCAAACATATCCGATACTTCCGAAATACCTGCAGATCTGCCGCTTTTAAGCAGTACCATCACTTCGGGAGAGTCAGGTGCATAGGCAAGGTTGGAAACAGAATCCGAAAAAACATAGTAGCCCGAAAACTCTTCATCAATACCCATGATCGAAACAGTCATCTTCTTCAGACTTTCAATCCTCTCTTCAGGGAACGGTTCATTCTGAAGTTCTATTGCGAACAGATTTCTTTTTACAAGTCTTCCGGCAAGGTCCGACAGTACCCTGTCACTATCATCAGCCCAGTATTTGGCAGATGACAGTATGTCGGAATCGTCGAGCCTGACAAAATTCGAAGTTATAAGATCTGCCGGAAGTTCGCCGGCACCCGCCAGCCCCGCAGCGGTAATCCTGTTGCTGAGAAAAAACCTCAGGGCAGGTGTTGCATATATGTCACGCCCTGAAGAAACAAGTTCCTTAGCCCTTTTCAAAACCTTAACAAGAAGACTTTCCGACGCAAGAACCGTCTTGTGCATATATACCTGCCAATACATAAGCCTCCTTGCAATAAGCAGTTTCTCAAGGGAATAAATACCTTTTTCATCAATAACCAGAGAGTCATCAACAACATTCAGCATCCTTATTATCCTGTCGGAACTTACCGAACCTTCTATAACCCCGGTAAAGAAAGAGTCGCGCCTCAGATAGTCGAGCCTGTCCATATCCATCTGGCCTGATACAAGTTCATGCAGAAACTTCCGCCGGTAGGTCCCCCTAAAGATCTCAATAGCCAGGCTAAGCCTGCTATCCATGCTGCTGTTCATACTTTTCATGAGATGAAGTGAGATCATCTCATGACTTATTCCCTCAATGATCGAATTCTCGAGTGCGTGAGAAAAAGGACCGTGTCCAATATCATGAAGAAGGATGGCAGCAATGGCCCCTTCCTCCTCTTCAGGACTTATAGCAATCCCCTTTTCTCTTAGTGTGTTGATGGCCAGCTCCATAAGGTGAAAGGCGCCCAGGCAATGCTGAAACCTTGTGTGACATGCTCCCGGATATACGAAACTTGTAAGACCCAGTTGCCGGATATTACGGAGCCTCTGAAACCAGGGATGCTCTATAAGTCCGTAGATAAGATCCCCGGGAACGGCAATAAAACCATAGACCGGATCATTGATGATTTTTCTTTTGTTTATATTATATGCCACATCAGATAATATAATTCACAAAAATAGGAATTAGTTTTACATTGTAACAAAATGGTTTTGGCCTCTTTATCTGGCGTCATCCTTCAATATGTTGTACAACATGTTTATTTTTTGCGACATTTGAAATTTAAGGCGTCTTTATTATGTCAAATAAACTAATACAAAACTAACCGTCTAAATGAAAAATCCTGCCTGAAATGAAAATTGAAATTCAGGATCTGAACCAGATATACCCTAATGGCAACCATGCCCTAAAAAATATAAATCTTGAATTCGGAACAGGAATGTTTGGTCTTCTTGGCCCTAATGGTGCAGGCAAATCGAGCCTGATGAGGATCATGGTAACCCTGATGCAACCGACTTCAGGCCTTATTCTGGTCGATGGAATGGATATTCAGAAGCATCGCAGGGATATAAGGAAGTTGCTTGGTTACCTCCCCCAGGATTTCAGGTTTTTTTCAGCCCTGCGAACATGGGAATTCCTCGACTATTCTGGAGCACTTGCCGGCATGAAGAACAAAAAAGAAAGGCTTGCCGAAGTCGACAGGCTCCTTGACCAGGTCGGGTTGCTCGAAGTACGCGACAGGCAGGCCAACAGACTGTCAGGCGGTATGAAAAGGAGACTTGGGATTGCCCAGGCCCTTATCGGAAATCCAAGGATAATCGTTGTTGATGAGCCAACCACCGGACTAGATCCCGACGAAAGGATAAGGTTCAGGAACATCCTTTCACAGCTTAGCCAGAATGATGTCACCATAATACTTTCAACCCATATCGTAGGAGATATATCGTCAACATGTCAGAGTATGGCTCTCCTTAACCGTGGAGAACTGGTTTTCTCGGGCTCGCCCGAGAAACTGATTGACCATGCCCGGGGACACGTATTCAGGCTCCTGCTCACCCAGGATCAGTACGACAGTGTCAAGCTGAACTACAATGTCATCTCCACCATACCAGTTGAGAATGGCTGGGAGGTGCAGGTGGTCGCTGATGAAGCACCGGCATTCACCCCCGAGACTGTCAACCCCGACATCGAGCATGCTTACGTATATTTTATGGAACACAGGCTTAGGGCAGACATCATTTAACACCACCGGATTAATGGGATTTTTTCACAACATACTGACCGTATCAAAATATGAAGCAAAAACCCTGAGGAGGAGCTGGTTCTTCAGGCTATTCACTCTCGGGGCACTCTTTATCTTTTCAATAATGAACCTGGCTCTTTTCTCTCCCATAGGAGAAGAACCCTGGAACTTTGTGGCCTTCCCGGCTTCAATACCGATGGTAAACCTCTACATCCTCAACCTGGCACAGTCGGTCCTCGTCATTTTTCTTGCCTCCGACTTTATGAAGAGAGATAAGAAGCTCGACACCAATGAAGTGCTCTATACCAGACCAATTTCAAACTTTGAATATATTACAGGAAAAAGCTGGGGCATCCTGCGTCTTTTTATAGGTTTTGACATAATCATTCTGATGATAGGCTTACTGATGAACCTGATTTCGGGAAAGATGGATGTAGATCCTGTTTCATATTTCCAGTACCTGATCATCATATGTGTGCCAACAATAGTTTTCAGCCTGGGCCTGGCCTTTATGATGATGTCGCTTATTAAGAATCAGGCCGTGACTTTCATTTTACTGCTGGGCTTTGCAGCTGCAAATGTCTTCTGGCTCTGGAACAGAATGGGGATGATATTCGATTACATGGCTTTCGGCCTGCCTCTTTTGAAATCATCCATTATCGGATTTGATAATCCCGGCTTCATCGCCTGTCACCGCTTTCTTTTCTTCTCCCTTGGAATGGCCTTTATTATGGCCACCATCCTCCTGTTCAGCCGTCTGCCACAATCAAAGGCACATACCACACTTACAACCGTGCTTCTTCTTCTCTTCCTGGCTGCCGGCTCACTCTGCGCATGGAAGACCTGGTCTGTTTACGAAGAAAGGATAAGTGATAGAAAAACTGCACTGGCAACAAACCTTAAATATGAAAACATACTGTTTGCAAGCATCAGAGAAACCTCAGTGCAGCTTGAACATCAGGGTGAAAGTATTAGTGCAACCGTGAACCTGACTTTTGAAAATGAAAACACCACAGCTCTTGACAGATATTATCTATCACTCAATCCTTCACTCGGGGTAAAAAAGGTAAGCTCATCGGGCAGGGAACTGCAGTTTGAAAGAGATTTCAACATTATCCGTATCATACCCGTGAGCCCGCTGGCGCCAGGGAATTCCGACTCACTCATGATAGAATACGAAGGTTCAATAAATGAATATTTTTGTTACCCCGATCGTACAGACAACCTCAGCGATGATGAATACAGGATCGAGATGCTCAGTGTAGGCAAACGCCAGGCCTTCGTTACAGGCCAATATGTGCTTCTGACTCCTGAAGCACACTGGTATCCGGTAGCAGGACTTAACCACTATCCCTCCAACCCGGCAAGGGGGAGGGTCGATTTCATCACTTTTACTCTCAGGGCCAGAACATCAACTCCCGGTATGGTGGTTGTCTCGCAGGGAAAGATGGAAAAAGACGGGGATACTTTCTGCTACTCGCCCTCATTACCACTCACCGGACTTACTGTTGCCATAGGAGATTACCGTTCAGACAGTCTGACAGCCGACTCGACAGAATTCATAACATGGTACTATCCCGGGCATGATTACTACAAAAAAGACCTGGCTTTGCTCGGTGATACACTTAGCTACCTTGTGACGGGACTCATGAGGGAACTCGAGACCAACTTCTCAACACCATACCCATTCAAAACCCTAAGCCTGGTCGAAGTACCTGTCCAGTTCCAGTCCCTTCCTAAAAAAAGCACCCAGACCAGGGCCGAGATACAACCATCTTTGATCCTTCTTCCTGAAAGATTATCCACCCTTGACCAGGCGGGATTCAGTAAATCACTTGAAAGGAACAAGAGAAACAACCTTCGGAATAATCAGGTTGTGACAGATAAGGAACTTCAGGTAAGAATGTTCAATGCATTCATAAGGAACCAGTTCATTTCAGTGCAGAACTTCAGATATTCAAACGGTGTATTGCTGGATGAGAATACAAGATACCTCCTGGGACCCGGTTTATATTACTTCAGAAACCATTTCTGGTCTGAAGAGTATCCTGTTATCAATGCAGTCTTTGAATCACATCTTCAGAAAATTGAAAACAGGAATCAGGATAACATGCCCTTTCTCCAGGAGAACATCTCAGACAACGACAGAGCCAACATCATTCTTCGTGATATGAGCTTCAGCGAATTGCTTTTGCTTAACCCCGGCAACGACACACTTAAGGCAGTTCTGACAGTCAAGGGAGATTATCTGTTCAACCTCCTGAGATCACGCGCCGGGATAAATGAATTTAACGACTGGTTCAAATCCTATGTTGAATCGAACAGGTTCCGGAGGATAAGCCTAAAAGAGTTCAGCAACGACATAAGTGATAAGTTCGGATTTGAATTCTATCCCTGGCTTGAAGACTGGTACAGCGGTAAGGCTCAGCCCGGATTTATGATTTCTGATGTAAGTGCATCGCAGATAGTGGCAGATAACAGGGTGCGATTCCTTCTTTCATTTGTTGCCTCCAACACTGAACCTGTAGCCGGACTTTTTAATGCAGCGATCCGGACAGGATCAGATGAAGGTGGTCAGAACATCTCAGTACGAACGGGAGGCCAGTTTATTTCGATGCAGGGCAGAGGAATGCAAACCGGCGACATTTCAAGGATAGTCTTTCTGGCTCCCTTTGAAGCAAAAAAGGTGAGTCTGATAACCGATACCGAACCCAGGGAACTGATGATAAACACCCTGTTCTCCGCGAATCTTCCCGGTGAGCTCATCCTTCAGGTTGGTGACATCCGCAAGACAAAAATATCACAGACATCTGCAGTCGAAGAAGAGGTCACAACCGAGATGCCTGTTTTTGATGACCCCTCAGAGATTATCGTCGACAACGAAGACCCGGGTTTCGACCCAGGTCCTCCACTGACTGTAAGCCCCCTGCGCAGACTTCTGGGAGTGAAAAGCGGACAGAAGGAAGAATACAAACAGGTAAGTATGTTCGACCTTCCTGCAATCTGGCAGCCTGTAATCAACTCCTCCTTCTACGGGAAGTATGTCAGGTCAGCTGTCTATACAAGGGCAGGAACCGGTGACAGGTCGGTCAGATGGTCAGGCAAATTGAAAGGCCCAGGTTTCTATGAGGTATACTGTTACACAGGCAAAAGCACCGACCAGATGGTTGTCAGCTATGGAGGAAGGTCCTCCACTGGTCAGGGCTCGGGCCCCTACAGGGACCATCATTACACTATCAGTCATGACCTGGGAAGCGAAGATATAATTCTCGACCATGATGTACTGGAAGACGGGTGGAACCTGCTTGGACGTTTTTATATATCTTCCGACACTGCCAGCGTGGCACTGTCAAACAAATCGGAAGGAAGACTGGTCACCGGAGACGCTGTCAAATGGGTAAAGACCGATTAATTTAAACTTTACTTAAAAGAATAATCCTGTAACTTTCACTGAAACCAAAATTTCTTCAAACGGAACACTGCTATGAATAAACAAACCCTGAGAAAAACTAAAGACAACCCTTCTTATGTGAGGTCAGGGGATGACCTTAAATATTTAAATATCTACCGATGATTAAAAACATTATCTTCAAAACATCACTGCTCCTCGCCTTAATATTAGCTAGCGTCACCACGGGTCACGCACAACAGGGCATGACCCTGGAGCAGGCACTGGATATTGCCGAATCGAACAGTCCGGCCATGAAGAGGACCAGGCTGAACCTTGTCAGGAGCCAGGAGAACCTGAATGCCCAGAATGCTGCACTTAAATCGAATCTTTCACTCTCGGTAAATCCTTTCAGCTACAGCCACAACAGGGAGTTCATCGATCTCATATCAAGCTGGAACTCTACAAAAACCACAGAAAGCTTTGGCCTGCTTACCATTTCGCAGCCGATAAAGCTTACCGATGCCAGGATCTCCCTGGTTAACAGGTTTGGCTACAACGATTCATACAGCGAATACAACGATTTCGCCTCAAAAGGCTTCAGCAACAGGCTTTCCCTTAACCTCGAGCAACCTCTCTTTACATACAACCGTACAAAGCTTCAGCTTAAAGAGCTCGAACTTGCTCTCGAAAATGCCAGGCTTAGCTATGCCATACAGAGACTTGCACTCGAGAACCAGGTCACACAGTCATTCTACTATGTGTACCAGCAACAGCAAAGCCTCGAAATCGCCTCGCAGGCATTCAAAAATATGCAACAAAACTATGAGGTCTCAAAAAACAAGGTAGAAGCCGGTATCTCAGCCAGGGAAGAGATGTACCAGGCTGAGCTTAACATGGCAACGACAAAATCGGACTTTGAGAACAAACAGGTTTCGCTTGACAATGCAAAAGACGATTTCAAACTGCTTATAGGTATGAGCCTCTATGATGATCTGATCGTCCTTCCCGATATTGCAGTTGATACTGTTGATGTTGACATTGCATTTGCCATAGACCACGGACTGCAGAACAGGATGGAACTAAGGCAGAGTTCCATAAACATCGAAGTGGCGCAGTTTGATCTTATCCAGACCAAATCCCTTAACGAATTCAAGGGAAGCCTGGGTCTTTCAGTTGGACTGTTCGGTGATAGCGAAAACGTTGGAAACATCTATTCCAATGCCACCGACAACGAAAGCGTGGCACTCTCCTTTACAATACCACTGTGGGACTGGGGAGAGAAAAAGTCGAGGATCAGGGCGACTGAGGCAACCATCGAAACCGCAAATATAGATCTTGAAGATGAACAGAATAATATAATACTGGGTATCAGAAAGATATGCAGGAACCTTCTTAACCTTCAGAACCAGATAGGCATTGCTGAGCAATCTGTAACAAATGCGCAGTTATCCTATGAGCTGAGCCTTGAAAAATACAGGAACGGCGACATGACAGGTCTGGATCTAAACATGTACCAGAACCAGTTATCCGAATCACAACTCTCATACACCAATTCACTTATCTCGTACAAACTTGAGCTGCTCAACCTTAAGATTCAGACATTGTACGATTTCGAAAAGAAGGAAGCTGTTGCTCCATTAACCAACAACGACTGAAAAACATAAACCCATAAACAATGAAAAAGAACCTTAGCATAACTTTTTTTGTATTTCTTGTATTGATTTCGTGTCGTAACCAGGATCAGAACCTGTCAGCCGACATTGAGATTCCGGTATCGGTTGAGGAAGTAAGCCTCAGACCTATTGAGGAACTGGTCAGTACCACAGGAACTGTATTCCCAAAGGGTGAGATTGAACTGAAGTCAAGGATAGCCGCAGAATACTTTCCCGAAAACAATCCCCGGACAGGCAGGGTGTGGCAGATGGGCGACAGGATCATGGCCGGAGAGGTGGTTGCCAGGCTTGAGGACAGGGAATATGTAAACTCAGTAAAACTCGAGACCACCGAGCTTAACCTTGAGCTCATGGAAAGTGAACTGAGAAAGCAGGAATCACTCTATGAAAAGGGAGGAGTGACTCTTAAGGAACTTAAGACTGCAAGCATAAACTACGAGAACGCCAAAACAAACCTGGAGACGGCGCAACTTCAGATGGAAAAGATGAAGGTTATATCCCCCATAAACGGGGTCATTGTCGACCTCCCCCACTATACCAGGGGAACACAGATAGAAACCGGATTGCTTATTTGCAAAATTATGGATTATCAGGTGATGTACATGGATGTGCAGCTCCCCGAGAAATACATCTCATCCATAAAACAGGGACAAGTGGTTAAACTCACCAACTATAACCTTCCGGGCGATACGATAACAGGGCATGTCACTCAACTCTCACCGGCAATAAATGCTGATACCAGGACCTTCAAGGGAAATATCTCGGTTGAAAACAGGGACTATCTTCTAAGGCCCGGGATGTTCGTGAATGCTGATATAATCATCAGCCGCAAGGATTCGGTGGTTGTTGTACCCAGGGATATCATTCTCTCGCGCCAGAAAGGAAAGACTATTTTCGTAATCGACAGGGGAGTTGCTGCCGAAAGAATTATCGAGACCGGTCTCGAAAGCATGTCGGAAGTTGAGGTGGTTCGCGGATTATCTGAAAAAGAACGCGTGGTAACCAGCGGATTTGAAACCCTCAGTGACAGGTCGAAAGTAAAAATAGTAAAATAATGCACAGGATTGCACAGTTTGCTGTCAGGTATCCGGTAACGGTACTAATGCTTATCCTTGGAATTCTACTTCTGGGTGTAATATCCTTCGGGAAACTGGGAAGCGACCTATTCCCTGATCTTAATAACCCGAGAATCTTCATTGAACTGAATGCCGGAGAAAAGCCGCCTGAAGAGATCGAAAAAAGCTATGTCGATCCAATAGAGTCGCTCTCCATGCGTCAGAGCGATGTCATCCAGGTTTCATCAGTCTCAAAAACCGGATCAGCGCAGATTATCGTAGAATACGACTGGAATAAGGATATGGACGAAGCTTTCCTCGACCTGCAGAAAGAACTCAGCTCCTTCAGCCAGAATTCAGACCTCGACGACTTTTCAATCTCACAGTTCGACCCGAACGCTGCGCCTGTTATGATAGTCGGCCTTAGGAACGACAGGATCACCAACATGGAAGAACTGAGAAAAACAGCTGAAAACTACATAAGAAATGAACTTGTAAGGATAGAAGGTATTGCCGACGTCAGAATTACAGGAGAAGAAGAAAGTGAAGCCGTAATAGAGACAAGTCGTTACATCCTTGATGCCTATGGCCTTACTGCAGATGGTATTGCAGCCCAGATTGCCAACTACAACAGGAATGTCTCGGGCGGATCTATCGTCGACATGGGTCTGAAATATGTTGTCAAAGGGGTAAGCGTCATTGAAGACATCCGCGACCTTGAGGATATTATCGTGGGTTTCCGAAATCCCTCAGCCAGCACAGATCAGGGAATGCCGGGACAGGCTTCAGCCTCTCCATCTCCTTCAAAGAGGATCCCGGTTTACCTCAGGGATATAGCAACTGTAAGGTTCGAAAACAAGGACCCTGAGACCATAGTCTCGATCAACGGACAACGCTGCATTGGATTATCAATTTACAAGGAACCGAAGTTCAACACCGTTGAAGCTGTAAAAAGTCTCGACAAGTCGATCGATGAGTTGAAAAAAGCGCTTCCTGGTTATGAGTTCATCAGGGTTCAGGATCAGGGAGAATATATTCACGGAGCCATAACCGAGGTCCGCGACACCCTGCTTATAGGAATCCTTCTGGCTATCTTCATACTCTTTCTCTTCCTCCGGAGGATTGGCCTTACCCTTGTAATAAGCCTGGCTATTCCCATTTCAATAATTGCGACATTCAACCTTATGTATTTCAACCATCTCACTCTGAACATCATGACTCTGGGAGGGCTTGCACTGGGGGCAGGGATGCTTGTCGACAATGCCATCGTTGTGCTTGAGAACATCTCGAGGAACCATGAATCGGGACTGTCGCTTAAGGAGTCGGTGATCAGGGGAACGGGAGAAGTAGGCGGGGCCATAACCGCCTCAACAATAACCACCATTGTTGTATTCCTGCCAATAGTATACCTCCACGGGGCTTCAGGTGAACTGTTCAAGGACCAGGCACTCACTGTGGCGTTTGCACTTATCTCTTCTCTGGTTGTTGCCCTCCTTGTCATACCAATGCTTGTATCAACCCTTTTCAGGGAAAAAACTAATAAATCCGGCCTTGGCACCCCGGTCCGTCTGAACTGGTACAGCCGTCTGCTTGGCAGGATACTCGGCAGAAGAGGCCTGGTAATACTGATCTCTGTTATAATGCTGGCTGTTTGCGGATTACTCATCCCTCAGCTTGGAAGTGAATTCATGCCCCGTTCTGAATCAAACGGCTTCACTGTCGAATTAAAGCTTCCTGAAGGGACAAGCCTCGAAAGAACGAGGAATACCGCTGTCAGGACCGAACAAATTATAAAAGAGATTCTGGGTGAAGAAGAAACACTTATCTATTCACAGTCGGGAGAACTTGACATGTCAGCCATTGACCGCAGCACTTCAGGTTCAGGAAGCAACTACGCCAGTCTTAAAGTACTTCTCGAAAAAGATTATAAGGGAAGTATCGATGAAGCCGTCAGTCTTGTTGAAGAATACCTGAAAGACATTCCCGGTCTCGAAGTGTCCTTTACCCGTGATGAGACAGCCCTTCAGTCGTCGCTGGGTACTTCCGGAGCTCCCTTTGCTCTTGAGATCTCGGGCGATGACTATGCGGAACTGGAGAAGATAGCAGGAGAAGCCGGGTCAATACTGGCCGGAAACCCTGACCTCTATAACCTTACATATTCTCTCGACGAAGGAACGCCTGAGGTAGATATTGCCATTGACAGGTTCAAGACAAGCTACTACAATATCACTGTTGAAAATGTAATAGGCCAGGTCAGACACTACCTTTCAGGATCAGTAGCCGGGAACTTCGAACACGGAGGGGAGATGAAGGACATAACAATCAGGCTTGGTAACCTGACTGTAAATCAGCTTAAAGATCTGCCTGTAAATACTGGTTCAGTAAGCATCCCACTGAGTGAGCTTGCCAGCATCAACAGGGTTATCAGTCCAAGGGAGATCACCAGGAGAAACCAGTTGAGGACATATTATGTCTATGCCATGGTAAGGGAAGATGCTCCTTTTAACAAGATAGTAAAAGACTCGGAGAAAGCTCTTGAAAGTATTATTCTTCCCTCAGGTTATAAAATGGGATTTACCGGAGAGGAACTTAAGAGAAAGGAATCGATGTCTAACCTGTCTTTTGCGCTTATCCTGTCGGTAATTCTGGTCTTTATGGTTCTGGCATCACAGTTCGAATCGGTCATCCAGCCTTTTGTAATAATGCTTACACTGCCCCTTGCCGGGGCCGGCACCATACTTACCTTCTTCATACTTGGCAGACCGCTTAATATGATGGCATATATAGGGATCATCATGCTCGGAGGTATTGCAGTCAACAATGCCATTCTGCTTATCGACAGGATCAACCAGCTCAGGGCAGGCGGTCTGGAAAAGAAAGAGGCAGTAATAGAAGCTGGTACCCAGCGAATCAGACCTATACTTATGACCAGCCTTACCACCATCCTTGCCCTTCTCCCCCTTACTGTCGGAATCGGGGAAAGTGCCTCACTCAGATCACCAATGGCACTTGCCGTGGTGGGAGGGCTCTTCTCCTCCACCCTGCTTACCCTGATAGTGATACCCTGTGTATACTGGCTTTTTGACAGCCTTGGAGAATTTCTTTCAGGCAGAAGGAAAAAAGAACTGCCCTTGTACAGAACAGATCACGAAGCCAGATGAATTTCATTATAAAAAGAAAGGTCCTGATCTCGATGCTTTTCATCGGGTTGACAATGCTGGGATACATCTCGTATACCCGTTTGCCGGTCGAATTATTCCCCAACGCCCAGCTTCCCACCCTTATCGTTCAGGCAGGAAGCATGCAGGAGATGGACCCTTCACATATTGAAAACCAGGTGATAGTACCTCTCGAAGGAGCTATAGGCACCCT
>CAZXSW010000038.1:16112-21189 GCA_964642615.1 uncultured Rikenellaceae bacterium
ATATTCTTCGGGGTTAAGGAGGAGGAATCGCACAGCAGGGTCAACGGGATGGATGCTGTAACCATGACCCTTGTAAATGACAACCAGTCAAATCTGATAGATCTTTCCCACGATGTGCTGGATGAGATAAGGATACTAAACGAAAAACTGGAATCATCGGGAGTCACCGTGGTGGTCACCAACAACAATGCCGAGGTGATGGAAAATAACATCGACCAGATAATCAACCTGGCAGTCACCGGCGGATTGCTGGCCGTAGTCATACTCTGGTTCTTCCTTAGGAACTTCAGGCTTGTATTCATCATTGCAGTCTCGATACCGGTATCTGTCTATTCGGCATTTAACTTTTTCTATGCCGCCAACATCACAATAAACAGTCTGACTCTGGTTGGTATGGCCCTGGCGATCGGAATGCTTGTTGACAACTCGGTTGTCGTGCTTGAAAACATATACAGGTTATCGGCATCGGGAGAAAGTCCGGGGAATGCTGTAAAAAAAGGCACCCGCGAAATCTGGCGCTCGGTCTTTGCCTCAACCCTGACCACGGTTATTGTGTTTCTTCCCTTTGTCTTCTCAAACAATTTCCTTGTCAAGATCATTGGCAAGAACATCGGCGTCTCCATAATTTCAACACTTGTCATCTCTCTTCTGGTTGCAACCGTTTTCATTCCGATGGCAACCTTTGCACTTCTGTCAGCAACCGGAAACCTGAAATCCGATGTGTTTAAAAGGCTGTCGGTTCACGACCGCCTTATCCAGATCTACTACCTCATCCTTAAAAGTTGTATAAGAAAGCCCGCTGCAACCATTATAGGTACACTGGTGGTCTTTTTCACCGCCCTTCTTCTGAGCCTTGCCCTTAGCATAGGTTCAACAGAGGAAGTGGACACCCCTACTTTCCGTCTGAATGTAACAATGCCTGGAGGAACAACTCTCGACAAAACGGATGCGGTTGTCGCTGATATTGAATCAAGGCTGGCAGACCTCCCCGAGAAGGAAGACATAATAAGTCGTATCGAGGAAGACAGGGCTGTCATTACCGTTACCCTGACTGAGGAATGGGACAGACACAGCAAGCGTTCACTTCCTGAGATAAAAAATGACATCCTCAATAAGAGCCGCCAGGTATCATCAGCAGAAATAAATATGGACGAGCTCAATACAAGCGGAGGTTACTCCGGAGAAGGCGGAGCAGGCGAATCATATAACCCGGGTTCCGACTTTATGAACCTTCTGGGGATTGGATCAAAAAGAGAAAGTGTCGTCATCAAGGGGCAGGATTTCAGGCAGATGAAGAATCTTGCCGGGGATATTGAATCAAATATATCACAACTATCGACAATCCGTAACACCAATCTGAATGTCAGGGATGACAGGCCTGAGGTAAACCTGTTTTTCAACATGGACCTTCTGGGCAGGAATAACATAACCATGGCCGACCTGGCTGCCGCGCTGGCTTCCTTCAGCAGGGAATATTCATCGGGAGCAACCTTCAGACACGGCGACGAAACCTACGACATCGTAATAAAGTACGCAGGTGACGACAGTAAGATAAAGGAAAAAAGCCTTGCTGACCTCCGGAATCTGGAGGTAAGGGGAAGCACAGGGGCCATGATGGATCTGAGTGAAATCTCAGATATTATCCTTACTTACGGAATGGGTAATATTCACCGCGAAAACCAGGAAAAAAGGATAACAGTCACATATAACTTCACTGAGGAAATTCAGAGTTCAAGGGAACTTCTCGAAGGAGCAAGGCTTGAACTCGAATCAGTAGTCGCCGGAATCAATATACCAACGGGAATAGGCGTGGAAGTAATCCATGATGAGAATGAACTGAAGGATTTTTACTATATGATAGCGATTTCCTTCCTTCTTATTTACATGATTCTGGCTTCGGTGTTTGAATCGCTGGCCACACCGGTGGTTCTTATGTTCAGCATACCTCTGGCAGCACTTGGCTCCCTCATTGCACTGATCCTTACCGGAAACTCGCTGCTTAATGCCAATACCCTGACAGGGTTCCTTATACTTCTTGGCATAGTGGTCAACAACGGGATTATCCTGATAGACTATACAAACATACTGAGAAAAAGGGGATACAGGAGACAAAGAGCCCTTATGACAGCAGGTATGGCAAGGCTGAGACCAATAATGATAACCGCAGCTACAACCATCATCGCCATGTTCCCTCTGGCAATGGGACAGGCAGAATATGTGTCAGCCATAGGCTCGGCTTTTGCAATAACCGTCATCGGCGGACTTGCCCTGAGTACTCTTCTTACCCTTGTGTTCATACCTACCTTCTATTCGGGACTTGAAAATGCCCTCGAATGGTTCAATAGCCTAAACTGGAAAAACAAGGCAGCCCAGGTAGTGGTTTTTGCATTACTAATCTTCATCATCTATACTAATGTTGAACGTTTTGTCTGGAAGCTGATAACCACCCTCCTGGCCCTCATAATCGTACCTGCTGCCACATGGTTCATAATGAACAGTCTGCGAAAGGCCCGCGAAACGGTTATACCGGAAGATATACCCCTCATCATCAGGATCCAGAGCCTTGTCAAGATCTATGACCGCGACAGCCGCTGGAAACGTGAATTGAAAGCAGGCAAAAGGATAAGGGAAAGGCTTGGTCTTGAACCTTCTTTCAACTCGCTTAAAGATCTTCAGGGTATGGCCTGGCAGCTGCCATTACTGGCTTTTCTTATTTATTTCACATACTTCTATCTTGAAAAGGGGTTCTGGATATTCTTCTTCAGTGTGGTCATCTGGTTCGTAATGATATCACTCTGGTCGTCATTGAGAAAACTTGTCCTTAACATGATCCGGGGAAACACAAGAACTATAAACATAAGGCTGACAAAGGCTGCGGATTTTACCATTTTCTGGCTTATCCCTCTTTTTAACCTGGTATGGTTCTGGATCCAGTGGACCAACAAGGCTGTTGTCATAATCATTGCAGTTATCTGGTTCACGGCTATGTTTATCTATAGAACAGGGCGGAAGCTCAGTGAAGAAAACACCGACATATACAGGCTGGAAGGAAGATTCAGAAGACTGCGCAAAACGGTATATAAAATTGTTGAAGCCGTTCCCCTTATCGGGAAACCGAAGAAACCCTTCAAGGCTTTAAGCTGTGTATCAATAGAAATCGGAAGCGGCATGTTCGGGTTGCTCGGACCAAACGGAGCCGGCAAGACAACCCTGATGAGAATTATCTGCGGTATCCTGGAGCAGAGTTACGGGAAAGTGTGGATAAACGGTATTGATACTGCCCGTAAGAGAGAGGAGCTCCAGGGCCTGATAGGCTACCTGCCCCAGGAATTTGGAACATACGAAAACATGACGGCCCATGAATACCTTCACTACCAGGGAATGCTGAAAAATATAACAGATGCGGAAATAAGAGAGAAGAGGGTTAGCTATGTACTGGAAGCTGTCCATATGACTGAGCACAGACACAGTAAAATAGAATCCTACTCCGGAGGGATGAAACAAAGGATAGGTATAGCCCAGATTCTTCTTCACCTGCCAAGGATTCTTGTTGTTGATGAACCTACCGCCGGACTTGATCCAAGGGAGAGAATAAGGTTCAGGAACCTGCTTGTGGAGCTGAGTCGTGAAAGGATTGTTATCTTCTCAACGCATATAATAGAAGATATCTCAAGCTCATGCAACCAGGTGGCCGTTCTTAACAAGGGGAAACTGAAATATCTGGGAAAACCCATTGACATGACAAAAGAGGCCGAAGGTCATGTATGGCAGTTCTCTGTCAGGGCTACCGAATTCCATTCCCTCGTTGAAAACCATCTTGTGGTCCATCATATGTCAGTTGGAGACATGGTAAAGGTCAGGGTCATCTCGGAAGACTCTCCCTGCGAAGGAGCCATAAAACCGGCCCCTAACCTCGAAGATGCCTATCTGTGGCTGCTAAGGGGCAAAAACAACCACCATTAAGAGAATAATAATAAACGACCTGTCATATGAACCTCGCATATTATTATATAACAAACACATATGAATACGATTTGTCAGCATGCGGGTTTCATCAGACTATTAAAATAAAAAATATATACTGATGAACAAAAGCAGCAGGCTATACAACTTTGCCGACCTGGTTTTCAGGATGATCAGGTATAACCTGAAGATCATCTTTGCAAACAAATTTTACTGGTTCCTTGCCGGATCCATGTTCTTTTTTCTTGGTATCTCGGTGATATACGTTCTGGAAAATGAAGTATCCAGGGCTTCTGACCTGTATGAGGTATTCATGATTTCAGGACTTCTGCTTGTTTTTTATCCTGCCGTTTTCGGTATCCAGAACGACCAGGATGCCAGGACACTGGAGATTTTGTTCGGTATCCCCGACTACAGGTATAAGGTATGGCTTATAAGGATAATTATGATCTTCCTTATGGCATTTGTTATTATGATCTTCTTTACCTGGTTCGCCTCCTATATGATTGTGGATTTCCAGTTCTTCAGGATGAGTGCTCAGGTTATGGTCCCGGTACTTTTCCTGGGCATGATGGCATTCATGCTTTCAACGGTAATACGTAACGGAAACGGTACTGCCGTGGTGATGATCATTTTCGGGTTCTTCTTTATGATCCTCAGTGATCCGCTCAGAAAAAGCCAGTGGAACATCTTTCTCAATCCCTTCAATACCCCCTATGATGTAAATGAAACAACATGGGCTATCATTACCCTCAGGAACAGGATAATACAGATAAGCGGTACCCTGCTCTGCCTGCTCACTGCCCTCTTCTTCCTTCAGAAACGTGAGAAGTTCATGTAAAAAGCCGTGATAACCTTGCAGCCATCTGCCGTCGTTCAGAGCTTACTATCCTTCAAAAGGATGTTCCCTGCTGAAGTCAGGCCTGTAGCTCCTGTAGCTTTCAAGGTCCTGCGTCCACCCGTTCCTGAAACCCAGGGCCTCCATGGCTTCAGCTACCTGATCATATTCTGATGTATCCAGTATACGGCCCAGTTCAGAATGTGACTTTACCAGAGGTGTAGGATGGTACTGCGACATAAGTGAAATGTTTACCCCTGTTGAAAGTTCCTCAGC
>CAZXSW010000038.1:21289-23831 GCA_964642615.1 uncultured Rikenellaceae bacterium
CTCTTGTCGTATCCATTTGTATTATAAACCGTTACCGGATTGTATCCCCTACTCCTGAGTCCCCTTATTATTGCCTTCACCTGTGGTACAACATGTGAGGGAGAGACAAAACCCACAGCCCTTATACCCGAATCGAGATGCTCGGTTATGGTCTCAATGATCCCGGCGAAATCGCTTATCCGAAAAGGCCTGAAACTGTTACCCGGCCTGCTGATCTCATGATTCTGACAATACAGGCACCTGAGGTTGCAGCCTGAAAAGAAAACGTTACATATTCCGTCGGGACCGCTTATCGGAGGTTCCTCACCTCTGTGGACACATACTGAGGCGATGTTCATTCCCGCATCAGCACTACAGTAGCCGCTGCCTGCCTTAAATCTGTCAACCCGGCATTCCCTGGGACAAAGGGTGCAGTCCGAAAGCAACTGCCTTTCCTCTCCGGTATAGTGTTCACTTATATCAATCATCATTTTAAATGTTTACGGCAGTAAGCCGTTACCGTCCGGCAAAGGTATCAGGGAAATATTATTTAAGGCAGCGTGGCCGGTCATATTTACCTAATCATTAATGATTTTAATCATCATAAGGTTTGGAATTTACAAATTTTTATTTATATTTGCAACCGAATTGAGGGGTGAGTTGAGACCTAGGGGACCAGAGTCCCCTATTTTATTATCGGTTTATAAACATGATGAATAAGAGCAACATAGAAGAGGTGGTAAGGGATTTCATAGCGGGAACCGGCCTGTTTCTTGTAGCTGTCAAAGTAAGCAGCTCGAACAGGATCACAGTTCATGCCGACCGCAATGAAGGAATTACCATCGACGATTGTGCGGCTATTCACCGCCACATCGAGAGTTGCTTCGACAGGGATGTTGAGGATTATGAACTTCAGGTATCCTCTCCCGGTGCAGAGACACCCTTTGTGGTTATTGAACAGTACCGCAAGAATGAGGGAAAGAGAATAAAAGTAACTGATAATGAAGGGGAAAACTATACCGGGCTTCTTAAGAACGTCACTGACGGTGGTTTCGAGCTTGAAGTTGAGTTCAGGGTCAAAGGCCGGCAGAAAGAGACTAAGGATCTCTCGTTCAACTTTGAGCAGGTGAAATCTTCACAGGCAGTAATTTCAATAAAATAAATTATAACAAGGCATATACCAGATGGAAAATGTTAATTTGATCGACACCTTTTCGGAATTCAAGGAGCTGAAGAATATCGACCGTCCGACGATGATGAGCGTTCTGGAGGATGTATTCAGGAGCATGCTGGCAAAGAAGTATGGTTCAGCTGACAATTTTGACATTATTGTGAATATCGACAAGGGAGACTTTGAGATATGGAGAAACAGAGTTGTTGTTGAAGATAGCGAGCTGACCGATCCCATCACCCAGATTCCGATTTCCGAAGCCAAAAAGATTGATGAAGATTATGAGGTTGGAGAAGAAGTATCCGACGAAGTTAAATTTCTTGATTTCGGACGCAGAGCCATCCTCTCGCTCAGGCAGAACCTCACTGCCCGTATCCTGGATCTTGAGAAAAACAACATTTATATTAAATACAAGGACAGGATAGGTGAGATTGTTACAGGCGAAGTATACCAGATATGGAAGAGAGAGATTCTGGTTCTTGATGATGACGGGAATGAACTTATAATACCAAAGAGCGAACAGATTCCATCCGATCATTTCAGAAAAGGAGACTCAATAAGGGCAGTGGTTATAAAGGTTGAGATGCGTAACAACACTCCCTTCATAATCCTGAGCCGGACCTCACCCGTTTTTCTGGAAAGGCTGTTTGAACTTGAGGTTCCCGAGATCTTCGACGGTCTCATTACTATCAAAAAGATAGTAAGAGTACCCGGAGAAAGGGCCAAGGTGGCGGTAGAATCGTACGATGAGAGAATTGATCCGGTAGGAGCCTGCGTTGGTATGAAGGGATCGAGGATACACGGTATTGTCAGGGAACTACGGAATGAAAACATCGATGTAATCAACTATACTTCAAACAACCAGCTTTTCATCCAGCGTGCACTAAGTCCGGCCAAGATAACCTCCATAAGGCTCGACGAAGAAGGGAAAAGAGCCGAAATCTATCTCAAACCCAACGAAGTATCTCTTGCCATCGGCAAAGGCGGTCTGAACATAAAACTGGCCAGCCAGCTTACCGGTTACGAGATCGATGTATACAGGGAGCCGGGTGGCGAAGATGAAGAAGATGTCAACCTCGAGGAATTCAGCGATGAGATTGAAGACTGGATCATCGAAGAGCTCAAGGCTATAGGATGCGATACAGCCAGAAGCGTGCTTAACCTGTCGATAAGTGACCTGGTGAAAAGGACTGATCTCGAAGAGGAGACAGTAAAAGAGGTTGTAAACATATTAAAGGCAGAGTTTGAATAGAACATTGCCTACAGATAAACAAAAGTGTATTTTTTTCAGGATTTTATAAAGGCAAGGCAGATCTATGACAGATGACATTAAGGCAACGAGATTAAGTAAAGCAGCCCGTGAATTCAACGTGGGGATATCCACTATTGTGG
>CAZXSW010000039.1:0-23306 GCA_964642615.1 uncultured Rikenellaceae bacterium
GTACCGGTCTGGCTTCTGTTGCCCGTTGAGGAAGAGCTCCTGGTTGTAGTCCCTGACTCTGTTGCGGAGCTGCCCGTACGGCTTCTCTGGGTAGCTGTGCTGGTCGACTGGCGGGTGGAGCCTGCTGTTCCTGTGCTGCTCTGAGTAGACCTCCTGGTTGCAGTTCCTGTTTCAGTACTGGTCCTGGTTCCGGCCTGACCCGAGGTGGTTGAACTTCTGACGGTGGCTCTCCTGTTGTCGGACTGTGATGAAGTGGATACCGACTGCCTGGTGGTTCTGCCGGGATTTGTTTTGGCGAAGAGTGCTTCACCTTCCTGTCTCTGCTCGGGGCGTGAGTAGGTGGTACGGTAGACTCCTTTGTTTACGTTGTTTGTAACATTTACTGAGTAGACTCTTATGTTGTTGTAGTATACGTTGTTATAGTATCCTATGCGGTGGTTGTCCCATCTGCGGAAGTGTCCGTAGTAGTGCGGGTACCAGTTGTAGTGGTAGCCGTAGTAGTAGTGCCAGTAGTAGGGGCGCCAGGGGCTCCAGTAGGCAGGGTAGTATCCCCAGTACCAGGATGAGCGCCATACTCTGTAGCTGGGAAGGTAGATGAACCTTATCACCGGCCAGGCTGCCACTTCAACGTAGGTTGTCCTGACAACCGTAACCCTTTCCCCTGCTGCTCCGCCTGTGTATCCTGGATTGGGAGTCTCATCGTAGATCGGCTCTATGATGTAGTTCCTTCCGTATAAGGCTTCGTCGCCGGTTAACTGT
Organism: uncultured Rikenellaceae bacterium; assembly: GCA_964642615.1. Lineage (GTDB taxonomy): Bacteria > Bacteroidota > Bacteroidia > Bacteroidales > VadinHA17 > LD21. The sequence continues at coordinate 760 of CAZXSW010000039.1, forward strand.
ATCTGGACTGATCCGTCGCGGAACTTTTCAACTGAAAAGACTGCCACATCCTGGCTTTCTTTCTTGTCGATAACCGCCTGGAGAACTATGTTGTGGATATCGCCGTCGACATAGTCAATCACCTTTATGTAATCGATGTAGTTGTCGTTGTTAAGGTCGAGGTTGTTTATCCTTGTGTCCTGGTCGTTAAGACTTCTTTCAAAGCCTTCGAGGGTTTCGGACTCCTGGAACAGCTTCATAGCTGCGTAGAGGTTGAAGTTGTCTCCGGGGAGGCCAAGGTATTCATCGGGCTCCTGGGAGCCGGCTGCTGTCCCGACTGCAATCATCGCTGCAAGAATCTGGGTTATTAAGAATCGTTTCATGGCTTTAAGTATTATAAGAACGTGTTTCATCCTTATTGAAGCAAAACTTGTGCCAATCCATTCAGCACAACTCCTGAAAGGCTTTTCTGAACTCGAGCGGGTGAGCTATGTTATTGAATGTCTCTTTAGTACCTCCTGTTCCTATTATGGTAATTGATCCGTAGTTGAATATCCTTCCGGGCACATTCTGGTCGACATTCACACTTTCAATTTTCGAAAGGTTCATCTCGAAGGTACTTCTTGCTATAAAGCCGGTTTTAATTATTATCCTCCGGTTGGTTATAACAAACTCTGAAAGATGCCTTTCAAGAAGAGGATAGATGGTAAGTGTGAAAAGAGATTTGAGGGTCAGGAAGATGACCCAGTGAAACCGGGTCTCAAAAACTACTTCCTCGTTTTTTATGAGATGACCATCAACATATTTTCCCATATCATTGTGTTTTCATGTTTCTGATTTCAGGAACAGGAGTGAAATTCATTATCACATCATAAACCCTCTTTCTTGTTTCCTCCGGACAAGGATTCAGCTCTTCAGTCGAAAAAGAGCCATGGAGGGGATCTATTTTTTCGTAAACCATGAGGTAAAGGTCGTAAATAATTTCAAGGCTCAGCTGGTATCTTTCCCCCATAAAGGGTTTAATATTACGAATGACTTCCCTGGTATTGTTGCTGTAAATGCCTGCTATCCTGTGGTATTCTCGGATAAGGCTCCTGAATCCGTGGCTTATGGTCGCCCCGCGGGCAATGTCATAGAGGTCTTTCCTAGTAAGGCCGAATTTTTTAAGAAGGTCGTCGGGGAAATAATTGAGGTTGTTAAGCTGGTCCTTACGGAAGTCTCTCACTATATGGACAAGATAACTGAAGATAGCACATTGAGCAGCCGATTCCCTTACATTAAAAAGAGGTTCCTGGTAGCTTCCCCCTTCTTCGTGAAGGCCGGCCAGGTGAACAAATACCGAGGCGGGGGATACTGATGCTCCCTGGGAATAATCGAGAAAGGATTCAAAAGTCGGAAATCCGTCATTATTGATGTCATAAACCATCGAGCGGGCAAAGGTCTCAAGCGGCCACAGCGGGATTCTGAACCTTTCAATGGTTGCAATAAGTTCTTCCTGCCTGTCACCGCAGTCCTCAGTAACATTAAGCCTGCCTATCCATGAGTCGACGCCGGCAAGGAATTCTTTTCTTTCTGAAGCAGCTATCTGACTGTACTCAGCTTTATGATTGTCGATCATATCATCCAGTGTCCTCATGAATTTATAGAAGACCTTTGCCGCACAGTATCTGTCTTCTTCAAAGAAGCTTGCAGCGATCAGTATATTAGGGTGATCCTTTATGCTGTGAAAATCTATTGAGTCAAAAATCTGCAGGGATGTTTCCTTAAAACTATTCATCTTCGGTTGGCAGTGGTTAGTAAGAGCTTATGGTTATTTGTTGTTAATGATTCTTTCTGAAACGAGTAAGGCTGAGAGCAACACGTTGGGGATACCATTCCCCGGATGAGTACTGCCTCCCGTGAAATAAAGGTTATGATACCTGTCGTGCCGGTTGTGAGGCCTGAAATAGCCCATCTGGAAGATGTTGTGCCCAAGACTTCCGAAGACCGAACCTCTTGATATGTTACAGGCCTGTTCCCAGGTTTCGGGTGTGTAGGCGATCTCAAATTTTATATGTTTTTCGATGTCTTCTCCTGCAAGCCTGCAGATCCGTTTTAAAACGGCCTCCCTGGCATTAGCCTTCAGCTTTTCCCAGTCCTGAGGCTTGTCAGGGTCGAGATGCCCCGCCGCAACAATAGCCGACAGGGTGTCGTGATTTGGAGGTGCGGCTGCAGGATCACTTCTTGATGGGGCGTGAAGATAAAAACTGGGGGTATCGCTTACCGACTTATCCCTGAAAATAGTGTCGAGCCCTTTTTTAAAGCCGTCGGAGAGGAAGACACTGTGATGCCCTATCGATGGGTAAGCTTTATCAAGTCCCCAGTGGAAGCATATAGCTGAACATGAATATTTCATTCTGTCAATCAGAGCTGATCTTGTACTGCCCGGCAGCATCTTCCTGTAAACATAGGGCAGATCGGCATTGGCTACCACTATGCCGGCTTTGATCTCCTCGCCGCTTTCCAGGACAATACCTTCGGTACGGTTTCCAGAAACCGTTATGCTCTTAACCGGGGTGTCGTAGACAAAGCGGACACCATAAGAAACGGCAAGGTCGATAAGCACACGGGCTATCTCAAACATACCTCCTTCAGGGAAAAACGATCCTTCAGTAAGCTCGGCAGCGGGAACCATCGAAAATAGAGCCGGTGAATCAAAGGGACTCTGTCCGACATAGATGTTCTGAAATGTATAGGCCATAAGCAGATGAGGATGGCTGAAAAACTTCCGGGCATAGTTGAAATGAGTGGTGAAGGCCTTTATCCTGAAGAGCATCGGGATATTGGCAGGAGTGGCAAACTGGAAGATGTTGAAGAAATTTCTTCCCACAAGCTTTTCCATCGACTCCCTGTAAATGTCATACCCCTTACTTACATATTGCTCCGATGCACTGTAACTTCCGGACTCTATGGCTTCAAGCTGCTCTTTCATCCTGTTCGTGTCGGAGCTGAAATGTAGAACAGAGTCATCGTCATAGTAGATGCTGTAAAGTGACTCCAGGCTCTTAAGCCGGAAAGCTTTTTCAAAGTCAAGTCCCAGGGCACCGAATACCTCTCTATAGATGCCGGGCATAAGCAGCATGGTAGCTCCCAGGTCAAACCTGTGGCCGTCGCGGACAAGGTGGCTGCATCTGCCTCCCGGTGCCGAATTCTTCTCATATACGGTTACGGAATACCCGTTCCTGCCCAGAAAGGCGGCAGTGGCAATCCCGCCAATCCCTGCACCTATTATAATTACATTCTTTTTTTCAGACATAGATCAATATATACATGTGGATAAAAGACGGATTTATTTGTCTTTTGTCACACTGTAACGGGAACAAAATTATATTTTCTTTCAATGCGCCGCCGAACGCCACAGAAATTTTATGGTATTGTGTGATCCTTTCTTTTAAGGAACATCCGGTAAATCATTTCTCAGGCAGCTCTTCCACAGGGCATGATTGAGATTCCGTTCCGTCACTGCCCATATTCTCAGTAAGCTTTTTTATTACCCTGAACTGCTGAAAGAATTCCCTTGCAATAACTCTCAGCAGTGTATAGACGGGGACAGCAAGTAACATTCCCAGTAATCCGGCAAGGCCTCCTCCGATTATTATTACAAGGAAGATCTCGAGTGGATGCGACTTCACACTTTTTGAGTAGATAACGGGCACCAGGATATTGTTATCAATGAAGTTCACAACAACAAATACACCCGTCAGCTTCAATACAGTAGGAAGAATCTCGCTGTAGAGTCCTGCCGCCAGCGTCGAAGTTATACCAAGTGTAATGCCGATCACTGATCCTATCACCGGTCCGAGATAGGGGATGATGTTCATCAGTCCTCCGAAAAAGCCTATAAGCAGTGCATTTTTAACACCAAAGATCAGCAGTCCCAGTGTTATAAGTGTCATAACGCCAAGTAACTCGAGCATCACACCGATATAGTATCTGACAAGAAGCTGCTTCGAATCTGTGATTACCTTTTTTGTTGCCTGATGGTGCTTTTCGGGGATAAACAGCAGCAGCATATTCTCAAACATATGTTCATCCTTGAGGAAGAAAAAGGCTATAAAGAGTATTGAGAAAAGACCAATGAAGATACTTCCGGCGACGCTAACCAGATTTCCAGCAAGAGTGCCTATGGTTCCCATGCTGACAAGGGATTTTGCCCTCAGGACCAGAAAATCCTGAAGTGTCTGACCATCGGCAATGGCACCCAGCTCATGCATTTTGTTATCGATCCATTCGAGAGGTCCCTGTAGATTTCCGGCAAGCTCATTGACATTGATCCTTGAGATGGTCTCAGCCTGACTGATGATGAGGGGAACAAAAACCGCGATAAGCCCGAGAAATACTATAACGATCACCAGAAGCGACATTAGGGCGCTAAGGGCATGGGGTATCCTGAACTTCTTTATCCTTATACTGTCAAAGAATCTTACAAGCGGATGGCCCATAAAAGAAAGGACCGCTGCAACTATCATCCAGAAAATGAGGTAATTGAATTTCCAGAGGAAATAACCGGTAAGAAAAAGGATCAGTATATATCCGGCATATTTCAGAAACTGTTTCATATAGTTGACTTCATTTAATAAGTAAAATTTATCTGTCCGTCTTTTTCTATTCCATCTAAAACCATGGCTCCAGGATGGTCATTGCCCAAGGGCAGAGTATCATTCCATGTGACCGCCGGAGAGGTATGCCAGAACTTCAGTCCTGCCTGATTCCCGTTACTCTCAGTAAGTGCTATGGAAAGAAGCAGAAGCATTGCTGACAGATGATGGGCTGGCCTGAGTTTCATGGTTAAAAGGTAAGGGGATGATATTTGAAATTTCGGGAGTTTGCTAATTTGAAAACAGAAAGATAATTGAATCTGAGAATTAAAAAAAGGAAGATAGGAATTATAAAGAGTCCGGAACTGGTTGCCCGCAGTGAACATCAGGAAAAATGAATTTGCGGGAAGGGTCCGGACTCTCTTGACTTCAGGCTCGCAGCCTTATTATTTTTTCAGTAGGTCCCTGATCTCTGTAAGGAGGGTCTCTTCTTTGGAAGGAGCGGGAGGAGGAGCCGGGGCTGCTTCTTCCTTCTTCTTTACAGCATTCATGGCTTTGATAACCATGAAAATGGCCATTGCCACTATAAGAAAATCAATAATTACCTGAATGAAATTGCCATAGTTCAGGGTCACTGCAGGGATATCTCCGACAGCCTCTTTCATTACATACTTGAGATCCGTGAAGTTGACTCCCCCAAGTAACAATCCGATGGGTGGCATGATGATGTCGCTGACTATAGAAGTTACAATTTTGCCGAAAGCAGCTCCGATAACGATACCGACAGCCATATCGACCATGTTGCCTTTCATTGCAAAGGCCTTGAATTCATCGATCAGTTTCATTTTTTCAGTTTTAGTATTTATACTCAGAAATTATATGAGAATCCGACTCCAAGGATTTCTTTAAACTGGACAAGCGAGCCAACAGCTTCATCACTACCTATTGTTCCGTCATCATTCCTGTCGAAGGGGATCTTTATGTCATCATCATACAACAGGTGTGTATTGAAGTTGACTGAAATGAATTTATTAACCTTAAGGGCAATGAGTGTTTCCCAGCTTACATCAATATTCTGGGGGTTATGGGTGTAATTCGAAAACAGGTCGATCTTTGTTGTGAAAGATACGTTTTTAAGAAACTCACCCTTGAAGTCATTTTTTGTATATATAGCCCTTACATAACCCCCGAACTCGCTTTTCACTGTCTCTCCGGGAGTTACTCCGAATGCGCCTGCAGCAGACAGCATATCATCGGTGACAAAAGTGAATTTTCCCGTTACCGGTGCCAGGAAGGCACTGAAGTTGGGATTGGGTTTATAATCGAGACCAGCTGCAAAAAGAAGATAGGCGGGAGCAAACAGGTCGGATATCTTGTTTTCAGTGTCAGGGTATTTGTATCCGGGCCTCATCTGCGTCTTGAAATTGAGAAGGGCGGCATAGTAGAAATGGTCGAAGGCCTCTCTTCCGTATTTTGACAGGAAGTCTATTTTGTCATCGGTCTTCATTGGACTTGCTTTTTTCCCCTGTTTCAGGATACCATATCCAAGGTCGAGGGAGTTATCCCATACCGATTTTCCCTGTTTATAGTTGGCAAAGGCACTTAAGATACCATTAATTGCCACCGAGTTCTGACCTCCTGCGGCCCAGTTCGACAGTGATGTCTGGGCAAGGTTGATGGCAAATACACCACCCCTGGTCCATCCGAGTGTGGTATCACTACTAAGTGTTCTTAGTTTCTTCTCGGCATCTGTTATCTGTGCGATTGATACAGCGGAAAATATAACCGCCAGCATAATAACTGAATATATTCTTTTTTTCATACTCTCACTTTTTTAACCTCTCCAAAATCAACACTTCAATGAAAAACAAAAATAACCGCAAAGTGAACACCTAAGCTGTTCGTAAGACCGGAAAGGATCAGTTCTCTGAAAAACCTTTGCGTGCCTTATGCCTGTCTGAACTCTTTGCGGTTATTTCAGCACCTATAAAAAACCTATTCTTCTATCTCCTTGATATCAGCTTTGACGGCATTTTTCTTTACCGACTCAATGCCGTTGTCGCGTCCGCTTTCACTTTTATAGTTCTGGCTGGTTCCAATAATCTGGTTGTTGGCAGCCGTGATAGCAAAACGGAACATGTTCGTAGGAGTTGTTGATTTTGTAAATCTTTTGGCATCGGAAGAATTCTTTTTTACTGAATCAATGCCGTTCATACAAGATGCTTTGGTGGTATATCCCTCACTGCTGAGTATGGTCTGGCCGTTATCTGCCTTGAGACGGAAACGGAACTCTTTGTTTTTGCCACTCTGATAAACTTCAAATTTTGCCATAATTTTTAATATTAAGTTACACAATAGTTATTTATCATTATAAATCAGACGTTTGTAAACCTGTAGCAAATACTTAAAATACATTCAAAGCCTGTTAATCAGTATATAAAAGCTTTTTTGACAGGATTTCTCAGGCTAAAATTTATCCTGTGATCCAAATATAAAAAAAAATAACATTTAAAAATATAAATATGATCACATTTCCTTGAACAGTGATTCTTGAAAATAAGAACAAAACTGCTAAATTGCAGTCTTAGCTAAAGGAGTAACAATTAAAAATCAGTTTATGGAGAGGAAAGAGTCATTTTCAGATATTATTGCCAGGGGTTATGCCTGCAAAGGTGATTCAATAATTCTGGGTGGTGCCATTCTTGACGGGACGCCCCTTGCTGGTGTCCACGTGACTGTACCGCTTAAGACAATGAACAGGCATGGGCTTATCGCCGGTGCTACCGGTACTGGTAAGACCAAGACTTTACAGGTGATATCCGAGCAGCTCTCCGAAAAGGGTGTTCCTGTCCTTCTGATGGATGTAAAAGGCGATCTGAGCGGAATGGCCAGACCGGGAGAAGAGAAACCTTTTATAACAGAGAGGCATGCCAAAATAGGACTGCCCTATTCAGCCAAATCCTGCCCGGTCGAGCTTCTAACCATTTCAAAGCAGGACGGGGTGAGGATGCGGGCAACAGTATCCGAGTTCGGACCGGTTCTTCTCTCAAGGATTCTCGACCTTAACGATACCCAGGGAGGGGTTCTGTCGATTATCTTCAAATACTGTGACGACAAGATGCTGCCGCTTCTCGATCTTAAGGACCTGAAAAAAGTGATCCAGTTTGTTACCAGTGAGGGCAAAGAGGAGCTTGAGAAGGATTATGGACGGATCTCTTCATCAACCACCGGCATTATTCTCCGAAAGCTTATCGAACTTGAACAGCAGGATGCAGACCTGTTTTTCGGTGAACTGTCATTCGACATTTATGATCTTATGAGGCGCAACAGGGACGGAAGAGGTTATATCAACATAATAAGACTTACAGATATTCAGGACAAACCCAAACTCTTTTCGACCTTTATGCTCTGCCTTCTGGCTGAGGTATATCAGACTATGCCCGAGAAAGGGGATGCCGACAAACCTGAGCTTGTGATCTTTATCGACGAGGCGCATCTTATATTCAACCAGGCTTCAAAGGCCCTTCTCGACCAGATCGAAAACATTGTTAAACTTATCCGCTCAAAGGGTATCGGACTCTTCTTTGTGACCCAGAATCCTATGGATGTTCCCAACGGCGTTCTTGCCCAGCTCGGATTGAAGGTACAGCATGCGCTGAGAGCCTTCACGGCTACCGACAGGAAAGCCATTAAGCTCACTGCTGAGAATTTCCCTATATCGGATTATTATAAGACAGACGAGGCACTTACATCGCTCGGTACGGGAGAGGCCCTTGTTACGGCCCTGAATGAGAAAGGAATACCAACACCGCTGGCCGCCACAATGATAAGGGCTCCTATGAGCAGGATGGACATCCTGTCGCAGGGTGAAATAGATGAGATAAACCGCTCCTCGGAGCTTGTTGGAAAATACAGTCGTGAAATTGATCGCGACAGTGCCTATGAGATGCTTGGCAAGAAAATAGAAAGTATTGAAAAGCAGGCTGCTGAAATGGCTGAAAAGGAAGCCCGTGAAAAGCAGAAGTCGACTGCCACGGGAAGGACAGGCAGCACGACCAGAAGGAGAACAGGCGTAAACCCGGTGGTAAAGGTACTGACAAGTGCGACCTTTATTAGAGGCGTAATGGGAATACTTAAAAAGGTAATCTGATAATAGTTTTTTTCAAACTGAAATCCGTACAAAGATTACAGGCAGAGGATCATGCCTGAATGGATATTACTTACGGCTACCGGTATTATTTAAGCTTTATACTGTCGACCAGGTATTTTGAGTCTCCCCTCCAGAAAACAGCCCCGTTCTTCTGGATATAATGGACAATAACATTATCTCCCTGAAGGGTGTCAAACAAATGGACAAGATCCTTGTTGGTTAAAGAAAAGAGGAATTTCTCGGAGGCAATGGCTACATTGGAAGTAGACGACACACTGCTGAGGATCATCTCTCCCTCATAGGTCTTGAACAGTGCTCCCTTGCTCGAGAACTTCTGAAGAAGTCCTGCCCTGTAACCTTCACTGTATGTAAAGAAATACTTCCAGTAGATAAAAGCTCCAAGGAAAATAACAAGAAGAAAGATCGTCCATCTGAATATCTTTTTTGTCTTCCTTACGGCTCCTGCCCATGCAGAAGGTTTTGCCGAGCTTATTTCTGTTGCCATCTTTCAGTTGGTTTAGTTCGTTAATACCGGATAGTTAAAACCAAACGGCAAATCCGGGCTTGCCCCTGGTTCCCATATTATTTGCAGAATTAAAAGTAATTCATTCCTTTCATAATAACAAAAGAAACACATATTTAAAAATATGCATCCTTATTAAAAACTAAGATGTTATTGCCGAAAGGGTCCTGAGGTCTCAGAGAGAATTTTCCAGAGGATCATCATTGCTTCAGGGCTGCCTTTGTAAAGATATATTCAGGGATCTTCTGGTTGAATCTGACAGAGTTTATCCTGAATTCGGTTCCTTCCCCCTGCTTAAGCATGTCCTTGTAAACGACTGTCATCGGAAACCACCTTCCATCAATCTGCTTCACATCCGAAAGGATGGTTCGTTTGAGAAGCTGACCGGAACGTGCAAATAATTCTTCCTTCAGGGGGACAAACCTTTGTACATCGATCCACATCTTTCTTGAGTAGTATGATACATCGGCTACCTTTGCCGTAAGGTCCATTACATAGGTCTCCCTGCCTTCAACGGTCTCCTTTCCTGAGATCACTGCTGAATATATATCAGTAAGCTTTCTGTCGTCCATCATATCTTCATATGAAAGGTCAGATCCCATAACAGACTGCCTTAACATATGACCTGATATCTGTATGGTTCTGTCTGTGGAAGGGGAGTAGATCCAGAGCTGGTTTTCAAGTTTAAGCATCTTGGTTCCCTGTTCCCTGGGAGGAGTGATATATTCAGTGAACGACTGTCTGGTTCCGGCTGAATAAGTTCGTGAAGTAATGGTGCGTGTCGACCGGGTTCCATGGATCGTCATCGACGATTCAAAGATCCTGTTATCGGACGACATGTTATCCTCAACTTTTTTAAGAATGTCATCTGCTGATGGTTGCCCGTGAAGTCCAGATGATAAAGCCAGTAAAAGTGATGAGAGAATCAGAATATATTTCATGGTTTTTTTATTATGCTTCCAGTTCCTTGAACAGTTGTGCCGTTTGTCTTTTATATACCCCTATGCCTGATAACATTGTGCCAAGTACTGTTGAGATCAGGCCGGGAATAAAACCTATATAGTAATCAGGAGGAGTGATCCTCGCCCTGATTTCAGAAGGCATCATAACAGAAGCTCCTTTCATCAGTCCTGAAATGTCGATGCCATATTTCTGTATAAGCCACGCAAAAAACAGGCCAAGTGAAGTGCCCAGGACAGAACCTGCAATACCGGTCATGATTGATTCATAGATCAGGGTTCTGAAGATATGTCCTTTTTCCTCACCCATTGCCAGCCTTACTCCTGTTTCCCCGTAGCGGCGGAGACCTCCGAGGAGGCCGGCGTTCCATAGAACGAGAGACATGGCGATTATGAATACAAGGGCTATATAGTTAGCCCAGACTTCAGTCATCATGACATACTGTCCCATGTTACCCTGCTGGCTAAGCGACCTCATTACAGGAGTGAACTCGTCTGTTGCAGGCATTTTTCCTGAATTGAATATGGTGGCTGTTTCCAGTGCCAGATCATCGTCATAAAAGCCGCCTCCGAAGAATCCAAGGATTTCCCCTGATGAGTCATACAGATCCAGGACCTGTCTTACATCCCCGATATCGGCTATCAGGGCTCCGCGGTCAAGGATTTCATTTCCGAAGGAGACTGTTCCTGCTATGACAAAATTATAGAACGACATGCTTCCGTTGACTGTGGCTCCGATAAAGGTTATTGTATCTCCGGGGGATGTGCCCAGCTTCACTGAGAAATCCTCGCTTAACAGGATCTCTCCAGGAGCATCCGGTAAATTTCCTCTTACCATCGATTTTAAGAGGTTCAGCCTTCCGGGTTCCATGGTGCCTGACGACAGAAGATCGAGCCCTATTCCCATTACAGGTCCCTGGGCCCTTGTTTCCCCGTTTAGGTCGGGAACATCAGCCAGCCCCCCGAACTGTATCCTCTGGGCCCATTCCATCCCGGGAAAACGTGTCCTCAGGTCCTGAAGCAGCTCTTCTGAGCCTGTGAGGGCAAGGTCATTGGCATTCAGGCCCGGATTTTCAGCGTAGCCATAGGTCATTACTTTAACATGCCCGTTCGAGAACCTGGCATTCAATTCAATAGTATCGCCCATGAATCCTTTTATGTAGGCGTGCATAAGTACTGTAAGCATCACACCCAGGGTAACAACAATAACAGGAAGGCTGCTCCTGCTTTTGTCGCGTATAAGTCCTTTTAACAGAAATTCTATCATAGTAATTTTCCTCTTAAGGCGTCTGTTGGATTCATTTTTGCTATACGGCGCGATGGCCAGTAACTAACGGCAGCTGTAACGGCAGTGATTATGAGAACGGTCGAGATCACCAGTCCCACGCTGTAGACAGGATAAAGGGTCTGGGCGATAGCCATTCCGAAGTCGCTGGTATCTATGGGCATTGTCCACCCGGTTTTAGCCATCCACGCAAGAAAGGGAAGGCCGTAGGCGGCTGAGACTATGGCCGCCAGAACTGCATACATAGTACCTTCAACAGTGAACAGGCCGACAACCTGACCACGGGTATAACCCAGTGCGACGTAGGTACCTATCTCTTTCTGGCGTCTGAATATAGACAGTATCTGCGTGTCAAAGATTGCCAGCATGGCCAGCAGCAAGAGTATCCCGAACAGTATAACCTGACCTGCACTTTTGGTTTTTATCATCTCGTCGACCGATCTGGTGAGCTCATCTTTGGGCTTGTGAATCCATGGTCCTGTTGAACTCCTTTCCCTGTCAGCATCACTGAATGTAAGGATCGTTGCCTCTCCCGGCATGCCCATCATCTCCCTAAGTCTTTCAAGTGGAATATAGATCTGACCGGTTTCAACAGAGGGGACATCAGTTGAAAAGATCCCTGCTACAAGGATCTCTCCGGCGTCAAACGTGCCGTTCACATCTCGCCACTGCAGTATTATCCTGTCGCCTTCAGATGCCTTAATATTCTTTGCCATCAGTGATCCGATTATGGCAGGTATGGCGCCAGCTGCCGCTGTGTCAAGCCGGCCGGCCGGCAGCTTAAGCAACTTCTGGCCGGGATCAATTCCTTTGATGGCAACAGACTGAAGCCTGCCTCCCGGATACAGAGTGCCGGGAACGACAAGCTGTGCTATCATTTCACCTGAAGAGATTTCATCATTGAAAACCTCTGGTACGGGAGCATGACTATCATTTAGTGAGAAAGGGTCAAGCGGGTCATAGTTTTCATGCCAGTACTGGCCATTGCCGATTTCCCATTCAGTCATGTCGTTTTTCGCCTGAAGATCCCACCCTTTCATCACTCCTTTCATGAAGATTATAACAACAAAGGAAAATGAGAGGACAACCACGTTAAGCCAGGTCCTTAACCCGGCTCCGAGAAGATTGCGTATAGCAAGTTTTATTGCCAGTATCATGGTAAGCTTAGTTTGATATTATTTCTTCCCTTTCGACACGTCCGTCGAGGAGGAATATCTTCCTCCGCAGATAACTTATGACTTTTTCATCATGGGTGGCAAACAGGAAGGTGGTCTTCAGTTCCCGGTTAAGTCCTTCCATAGTCTTGAGGATGTTATGTGAATTGGCAGCATCAAGGTTGGCGGTGGGCTCATCGGCCAGGACTATTGAAGGCCGTTTTACCATAGCCCTTGCAATAGCCACTCTCTGGCATTCACCTCCCGACAACTGCGGAGGCTTTGAGCGTACCCTGGCAGTCAGCCCTACCCACTCGAGGGCATCCATCACCATCTTTTTGCGTTCCTCTGCACCAATTTTAAGAAGGAGAAGAGGAAATTCAACATTTTCATAAACGGTATGAACTGCAAAAAGGTTGTAGTTCTGGAATATGAATCCCAGGTTCTCTTTCCTCAGACGTGCAGCTTCCCTTGTATTCAACCGGCCGATATGCCTGCCAAGGACTAACGCGCTTCCTGATGAAGGTATATCAAGCGACCCAATAATATTTAAAAGTGTCGTTTTTCCCGAACCACTCGGACCGATGAGACCTGCGAATTCACCTCTTTCGATGGTTAGTCCAATCCCGTTAAGAGCTGTAAATTCACCTTTACCTGAGGGAAACTTCTTAACGAGGTTGTCAATTTTTACTACCGGCTGATCATTCATATCTTTTGTATTAGTGATTGAAAACAAACATAACCTGTAAGCCTTTACCGGAAAACATGTTACCTGGTCCCGTTCCTGAAGGAAGAAAAGCTGACGGGGGGTTCCAGTACGCCATCAGGTAAACGATTATATTATCAAGCTGTCTCTGCCAGCTTAGGAAGTTGTATATGTTCCTGCCTGTCCAGTCGTAATAGACTATGGCTCCGATCCTGTCAAATAAACCAACCGGATAATTAAGGGAGGCAAGCGACATGGATCGCCTGTTTTCAAAGGTGAAAGCCTTTTTATCCATTGAGAAAAACAACTGCTCAAAAGAAGCATATAAACCATTCCCTATACCCACAGTATAATCCATTCCGGCGTTTACGATGACCTGGTTTGTCAGTAGTCCGAGATCCCTCCCTTTCCGTGTCCATGATCCTTCAACCCAGAAGCCGGTAATCAGATCCCATCTGGCATCAAAGGCAAACTTATCTTCCGGAATCCTGTCAAAAAAATCACTGAAAAGAATCATTCCCCTGTTATCAGCAGTACGGTGATGATAGGTAATGGCGGCCTCTCCTCCCGGGACCGGTGTCTGAAGCCTGCCTCCGAATTCAGGATAGTTGCTGTTTACAGGCACAGTCTCCCAGCCCCTTGGCTTGTTGTTGCCGTAAAGTCCCCAAAGCCAGACATTTACATTATTAAGGAAATAGTATCGGCCCAGCAGGGCCCAAACACCATCTGTAAGACGCAGGGGATCACGGGGATCCATCTGATCAAACCACATAAGGGGCCGTAACATGGTGGCCGAACCGAAATTTATTTTCTGAAGGCCAAGACGAAGCTCAAGCTGGTCGCCCGAATACCTTATCCAGGCCCTGTAGGGTTTTATAAGAGCACCTGCATCGGCTTCGGTGAATGGTCTGAATGAAAAGTCTCCCGACAGGTTGGCCGAGACCTCAAGGTCGATGAGTTTGTTGGCCGGGGTGTTTATACCATAGTTAACCGCCGGAATATACCTTGCTCCCGATGCCACCGGAAGATCTGAACCTGTATTCAGGTTTAACCAGGAAGAAAGCTGTCCGCTAATCCGGAAAGTGTCAGATACCTCCGCGCGGGCTTCCTGGCCTGAGGCCTGAAATGCATCAAGTAAAAGAAATGTAAATATCAGTGACCAATACCTCATCTTTTCAGGTTTCGGGAACAATTCCGTACATCATAAGGCGGGCGAACTCCTGGATCATCTCTGCCGGTGAAGAGAACAAAGCCTTTATCTCTTCATCTTCAAAGGCTGATGTGAACTTACCTGACATAAGAAAGAAGAATTCAAGATTGAGATCCTTCCTGAACAATCCGGCATCCCGGGCTCTCTTAAGATCTTCAATTATTACAGTCCATGCTTCACGGGTTCTTTCCATAACGTATTTACGCAGGTCTGGCTCCTTCTCCGTATAGAAATCATTTAGAAATTCAGCACTTATATCAACAGTACCTTCAAACTTCATAAGAAGGATCCTTCTTATCTTTTCCCTGACAGGCAAATCCTCTTCCATTACAGACCTGAATTTCAAATAGCCTTCCTCTACAACAATGTCAAATACTGCCCTGGCCAGAGCTGTCTTATTCTCAAAGTAGCGGTAAAATGTCATCTTGCTCACACCGGCCTCAAGGCATATCTCATCAACCGATACCCTTCTGAAACCATATTTCCAGAATAGCATTCTTGCAGAATTCAATATCTTTGCTTCCCTGTCCTGGTTTTTTTTCATTTTGATGTTACTATTTTATGACAAAAATACGAAATAAGTAACATAAATAAGGAATTATAACATTTATTTAATGCTAAAAGGGAAAAAAGTTACAAGAGAAACAGCGGGACGAAGGAAAGGCCTCAGCCGGAGAATCCACAAATGGCCGGCTCTTGTAATCTCTTTTATACTTATTTATTACGGAATAACAGGAATCCTGATGAATCACCGCGAGCTGATATCGGGATGCGATATAAGTGCACGACTGATGCCTCCTGAATACAGGTACAGTAACTGGAATAATGCGGCTATTAAAGGTGGAATTCTGGTTGGTTATGATTCTCTTATTATTTACGGGAATATAGGTGTATGGCTGACCGATACAGCTTATTCAGGTTTCAGGCAACTGAACTCAGGCTTTCCCATGGGAACGGACAATCATAAGATCTTTGACCTGCATCAGGCTGATGATGGTGAGATGTATGCGGCAACTCTGTTTGGATTTTATTCATGGGATTCAGCAAGTGACCGTTGGAAACTGATAGATACAGGTAAGGGTACCTTAGGCAGGTTCACCGGGATAGAAAGCATCGGAGATACCCTTTATGTTATTGACCGGTCAAATATTTATATTGCCCGGTCAGAAGGACCAGCCACAAAATTTGTCAGGTCAGAGATACCTGCTCCTGAGGGTTATAAGAATGATGTAACTCTTTTTGAGACTACCTGGCAGATACACTCTGGCGAGATATTGGGGCTACCCGGCAAGCTATTCGTTGACCTTCTGGGAATCATCACAATCTTTCTGTCTGTTACCGGTATCATTTATTTCTTTTTTCCACGGCTGATTAAAAGAAGAGCCCGAAAAAAACAGGATGTAAGCAGTCTTGCGGGTGTAAACAGGTGGTCGTTGAAATGGCATAACCTGACGGGTGAACTGGCATTCATCTTTCTGGGCATGCTGTTCCTTACGGGGATGTTCCTCAGACCCCCGCTTCTTATTGCAATCGCTGAGGCCCGTACGGCTCCGATCAGGTTTTCACATCTTGACCAGCCCAATCCCTGGTACGACAGGCTCAGGGATATCCTCTACGATGAGGTTAACGACAGGCTTTTACTGGCTAGCTCTGAAGGGATCTTTTCGATTGACAAAACTGATATGCATCCGTCACCGTTCATTTCGCAGCCCCCGGTAAGCGTCATGGGCATAAATGTTTTTGAAAGCCTTGATGACGGTACTTTCCTGGTCGGATCATTCAGTGGTCTTTTCAGATGGGATCCCCTGAGGGAGGGTGTCATTGATTATATTTATGGGTTACCTTATGTAAGTAATTCCGGGGGAAGGCCGATAGGGGAGTTCATGGCTACAGGAGCATTCAGGGATCATAAGGGAAGGTTATTTTCGGCAGACTATAACCTGGGGCTTTCGGCCATCGGACATGATTCTGAGATACCGGTTATGCCGGTTCAGCTTAGGGATGAACAGAAGATATCTCTATGGATCGTGGCACTTGAGTTTCATACCGGAAGGATTTTTCAGTCCCTGACAGGCGGACTTTACATACTTATTGTACCGCTTGCAGCCATTACGGCAATAGCTGTTGTTGTGAGCGGCTATCTGATTCTCAGGAAAAGAAGACTGAAAAGACAGGCTGAAACGAAACCACGGCAGTGAAGAAATTGCAGTAAAGAGAGGATCAGACCGGGAAGAGAATTATTTCAGTGGAATTTCATGAACTGTATTGTCGTCGCGTTAAACGTTTTATAAGACGGAAGATGATATAAGCTGTAAGGATAAGAATAACAACGGCAATAAAGACAGGGATAAAAAGGGAAAGGGCCGATACACCGAATGCTGCAGCATGTTCGCCGGTGGCAACCACAGCATTACCGGTACCGCCAGTCAGTTTACTCGAAGCAAGCCGGGTCATTACACTCCCCCCCTGTATTGCGGCTGCAGTGCCTCCCCCTGCAATAAAGCCGGTTACCCATTTGAGAAGTTCATTATCGACGGGAAGTACCGATGTAAGCAGAAGAGTTCCGGCAGCAACTGCCATTGGTGTGGTAATGGAATCGAGCAGGTTATCTATAAAGGGGATGTAATAGGCGATTATCTCAATGATGGTGGCAGTACCGAAGGTAATGAGTGCGGGCCAGCCTGCCAGCCACTGAAATCCTTCTGTAACAGGGAATATGCCGGCTTTTGCCGCTATGCTGGCAACCAGCATCGGAACAAATACGCGGAAGCCGCAGCTGGCACTCAGTCCTATCCCAATCGCAACGGCAGTAATAAGTTCCTTATCCATCAGGAGTAGTTTTGGTTGAGTATATTATCGATCTAAAATAATCAATTCGCATCAATGAAATTACATAATTATTTATTTATCTTTATAACAGTAACAACTGGTTTTTAATTTCAGACAGTAATAAAAATCAATTCTATGGAAGAAGAAAAGAAAGCTCCTGAAGGCCAGGAAAAGGAAAGTCTGCTCGACAAGGCAAGAAAACTTGTCGACAAGGCTGATGATTTCATTGATGAGAAGGTTGATGAGATCAAACAGACAGAAGCATTTAAAAAGGCTGTTGGTGCCATTGATAAGGCAGAAGATTTTGTTGAGGACAAGATTGACGATATAAAACAGAGCGGCGTAAAGGAAAAGCTGGAGGCTTTTGCAGATAGAACAGAAGATAAGGCTGAGGAGACTTTGTCAAAGCTTAAGGATCTGGGAAGGAAAGTCTCTGACAAAACTGCCGACAAGCTCGAGGACCTTGCAGAAAACATCAAGAGAAAAGCAAATGACCCCGACGATCCGACACAGAATAAAGCCTAGTCCGGAGACCTGTCTTTCTTCATAACCGGGTTTAGTACAAAAAAAATAACCCGCGGGGACAGGTTGCCAGCTAAGGGAAAGAGGGAAGTTAATCACCCTCTTAAAGCTGCAACGGATCCCGGCGGGTTATTTTCAAAAGGAAACCTTTCATCCCTGCTTTTCAAGCGGAGGGATTATCAGTACCTGCCCGGGATAGATAAGATCCGGATCCTTGAGCATAGGACGGTTTGCTTCGAAAATAATATTGTATTTATTGGCATTGCCATATACCTCCTTGGCAATCTTTGACAGATAGTCTCCTTTTTTAACAGTGTAGAACTGTTTTTCAGGTTCCGGAGGGGCTACAACCGGAGGATTCTTAACAACGATCCAGTCTTCAACAACGGAGATACCTTCTACATTGCCGGCAGTAACTATTATTTTATTCCTGTTGTCAATGGTATCGATACTGCCCTTAAGGATGACTTTCTCATCGTCGACCGTCACCTGGATATTACTGGTATCGAAGCCAAACTTCCTTATATGTGCTATGATCAGATCGGCCTTTTCCTGTTCACGTTTTTCTTCGGATTTCCCAAAGATCTTTTCTCCGGCTCCTTTAATAAATGATATTAATCCCATATTTTTAATTTATTAGTGTTAATACTTCAACCAAGAACCTCAAATGTTATTTTTGCGTTAACCCTGAATTCGGCTATTTTGTTGCCGTTGATAACTGCGCTCATATCCTTAACGTATACCGAGCGGATTTCCTTGACTGTCTTTGCTGCCATTTTTACAGCGTTTGCAGTCGCATCTTCCCAGCTCTTTTCTGAAGAAGCCAGAATCTCAATTACTTTTAGTACGGCCATAATTAATTAAAAATTAAGTTAATAAATAAATTTGCCTATATAAAATCCAGCCTTTAGGCCAGATGGATCAGTTAATTCATGTAATTTAGCAATAAAATGCGTTACAGGCAAGTTTATTTATAGTAAATTATATCATTATGTGCTTATTTTTAATTTATTATCTTGCAGTGGTGTTCCTGTCGGCAGTTTTGTTTTGACCAATACCTTATATCCGGCACGGAACTTGTTTGTAATGGGTCTCTGCAGGGAAATTATTTTTAGAAATTAGTTCTTTATAATAATTAAAAATTGACAATGATGAAAAATGTAAGAACCGGATTGATTATTACGCTAGCTGCGGCAATACTTACTGGAGGTTGTGCCTCTATGAACAAGACCCAGAAGGGGGCCGTTGTGGGTACTGCTGCCGGAGGAGCAATGGGTGCTATTATAGGCAAGGCTGCCGGTAACACTGCAATGGGTGCCATTATCGGTGCAGCCGTAGGAGGAGCATCAGGTGCCGTTATTGGAAAACAGATGGACAAGCAGGCTGAGGAGATAAAGAATACTGTGCCCGATGCAAAAGTTGAACGGGTTGGTGAAGGCATAGTTGTTGAATTCAGCAGTAACATTTTATTTGGCTTCGACCAGGCTGACCTTTCGATCGAGGCTTCTGAAAACCTTAACAAGCTGGTAACGGTTCTCAATACCTATCCCGATACAAACATTGAACTGCAGGGACATACCGACAGCAAGGGAAGTGAATCGTATAACCAGAACCTTTCTGAAAAGCGTGCAGGCACAGTGTCACAGTATCTGGCTTCACAGGGAATTAATACTTTGCGTCTGACAATCGTTGGTTTCGGAGAGACGATGCCAAAGTATGATAATGAAACTGACGAAGGAAGAGCCCAGAACCGCAGGGTTGAATTCGTTATTACGGCAAATGAGAAAATGAAGGCTGAAGCTGAACAGGCTGCAGCTGAATAATCACGACTATAGTATTAATCTTAAAATGACCTTGAAATGAAAACAAAACTAATTGCATTGCTTCTTGTTATGCTTTCCGTTTCCGGCTCCCTGATGGCTCAGAATGACGGGAAAGTTGCATTTGGAATTCTGGGAGGAGTAAACCTTCAGAACCTTACGGGAAAGGATTCGGACGGTGATAAGATTGAAGATAACGGATTACTTCCCGGTTTCCATGCAGGCTTCAATGTTATCCTGCCTGTGGCTCCTGATTTCTATATTCAGCCGGGACTTCTGTTCTCGACCAAAGGAGCAAAGTTCACCTATGAAATGGCAACGAAAGCTGCCGATAACGAATGGGTAATGAAATACAGACCTTATTACGTCGAGCTGCCTGTTAATTTCCTTTACAGACCTGTACTGGGCAGCGGGCATATGCTTCTCGGATTTGGTCCCTATGCTGCATACGGTGTCGGAGGTAAGGTCATTGCCGAGTTTGGTGATGAGTCTGAGGAGGCTAAGATAAAATTCAAAAGTCCTGTCACTGAGGCTGATTATGAGGAAGATGTTACTTTCCTGAGGCCCCTTGATGCCGGAGCCAACATTTTCTTCGGCTATGAACTCAATATGGGTCTTTTCTTTCATCTGAACGCTCAGCTGGGCCTTCTGAAGGTCAATCCCGAATATGAAGGATCATCCGATGATGACGGCTTTATAAAGAATACCGGATTCGGCCTTTCACTGGGGTACCGGTTCTGAAAAGATTCTGCTGAACTATAAAAAATCCTTTGTGAATCATCCTCACAAAGGATTTTTTATTTTAAGTTCAGTTGGCATTACAGGGTCATAGATTTATGTCTGAAATTTCCCTTTTCTTACTCAAGCGTTATTAATTACCTTACTTATAACGGAGCTCATTTCCCTGAGTACAATATTTCTGCAGGTACCGGCCGGGGGTTCGATTTGCCTGGTTCCAGGAAAAGAAACTGTAAAGCTTCCCCGTTCCCGCCTTTCTGCAGGTATTCAAGTCTGACCGGATAGTATCCTTTACCAAGAGGAACCATAAATGACTTTATACTCTCTTTTTGTTTTTCAGAGTCACTTTCTATAATAGTCTTTCCGTTGATAGCCAGCTTAAGCAAACCTGTTTTATTCAGGGCAAAAAGGTAATATCCTTCTTCACGTATCTCTATGAATCCTTCAAAAACTAAGGCAAATCCTTCTTTTACAGGAAGAGATGAAAGTGAAAATGTTGAATCGGCGATGCCTCTCATAGCTGGCTTTGCCCTGGCGAAATCAGGGAAAACATCCCACTCACCCTTGTAAAATGAATAGTTAAGTCCCCCTTTAACAATCTTCTTCGGGGCAGGTGCAGAAGTCATGAAGTCACCGGCTTCAAAATTGCATCGGGTTACCAGATCATACTTGCCAGTTGTTGAGAAGGATTTCACAACAAGCTGTGCGGGTCCGGTTATCATCAGATTTTCAGGTACTGCAGGGGAAGTTTTGTCGGGTTCTGTGCCGTCGGTTGTATATCTGATTTCGGAGGGCGGATTCATTATATATATACTGAAGGGTTTGTCTTTCAGGGCTATACCACCAGAGGGGTGGACTTCGGCAGGAGTATCAGTGAATCCGGAGTATACATATTTAAGACCGTCGTATATTGCCTTTAATCTGACAGAGTTATGCTTTTCGTTTGGGAAAGTGACAGTTTTCCAGCTTAGGTTTTTTATTGCTCTTGCCTTCAGGATTGAATCCATCCTGTCAATACCCATTGACTTGTATGTCGATTCAATACCTGCTATCCACAGTGTTTTCCGGGTTTCAAAGGGGGTGGTCATGGCTGAAGCCAGCTGTGGAATGTAGTTATTGTTGTACCAGTAGGCAGGATCGGTTGAGTAGTAGGTGCTGAATAACCCGGGATTGCTGAAAAGGACATAAGCTGAAAAAACCCCTCCGTATGAATGCCCATAAAGTGATCGGGTTCCGTTACAGGGGTATTTGTTTTCGATATAGGGGATGAGTTCTTCCCTGAGAAAGCTTATGAACTTATCTGCTCCTCCGGATATTGCAGGCTCCTGCACATGTACAGGAAGAAAATCCCTGTCGCGCTGATTTACATTGTCGGGATAGGTATTGGGAAGAGCTACGAGAATAAGTGGTGGAACATAATTTTCATCTTTGGCAAATTTGTAAATAAATGAAAATGGATCCATTATCCATTCGCCATCGGTAAGGTAGACTGCCTCAAACTTCTCTCCCGACCCGGGCTTATAGTTCTCGGGAAGCAGGATTTTTATGGCTCTCTGTTCCCCAAGAATCCGGGAATAAATTGAATCACTGATTACCCTGTCGCCAGGTAAGGGATTATCCTGAGAAGCCAGGGCGGAGCTTAGGACCAGGAAAGAAATAAGGCTGATCAGAAGGTTTTTTTTCATGATAGTTAAGGTTAAGTTGTAAATAATAATAATAATACAAATACGGCAAAATAAGCCAGGTGCTGCACCGGCTGGGATAAAAAAGCCTGAAAATGATTCCCTCCGGGGTAGAAGAGAGATGACTGTAATAAATTATATATGTATTATTCAGGTTTATACCTGAAAAGGGAGATCCGGTTTTTTTTAAGCGTCGGTACGCCAAGCAGATTCTGATCCTCATCATAAGCAAAATCGGCACAAAAGACTCCTTCTTCTGATGTGTCAAGGATCTTTTCCATACTCCCGTCTTTCCTGAGGTGCCAGACTATTCCTTCGTAATGAGACTAAATGAATCCTTCACCCTGTGGATTCAATAAGTTTTCCGGCAAAGGCAAGGGCCCTTTTTTCAGTTTCTTCAGGGGAAGAGGGAT
>CAZXSW010000040.1:0-23195 GCA_964642615.1 uncultured Rikenellaceae bacterium
TATGGTTTCTAAAAGCAAAAAAGAAGTTTATTCCGGAATAGGAAAAATTGAATACGAGGGTAAAAAGTCAAAAAATCCCCTGGCATTCAGATGGTATGATCCTGAGCAGGTTGTTTCGGGAAAGAAAATGAAGGACCACCTTCGTTTTGCAGTTGCCTACTGGCATTCATTCTGTGGTGATGGTACAGATCAGTTTGGTAATGCGACTCATAAGTATCCCTGGGCCGATCTGTCACTCGACGATAAGATCAAATACAGAATTGATGCTGCCTTTGAATTCATAACCAAGATAGGTGCTCCCTTCTACTGTTTCCATGATGTGGATGTAGTAGGCGGTGAAGGCTCTGTCTTTGACATTGAAAAGCGTATTGAGAAATATGTTCCTGTTCTTAAGAAACTTCAGGAGCAGACAGGTGTTAAACTGCTCTGGGGAACAGCCAACCTCTTCTCAAATCCGCGTTACATGAATGGTGCTGCCACCAACCCTGATTTCACAGTGTCAGCCAACGCCGCGGTTCAGCTTAAGAACGCTATCGACGCTACTATTGCCCTTGGTGGTGAGAACTACGTATTCTGGGGTGGCCGTGAGGGTTATATGAGTCTTCACAACACTGACATGAAGAGGGAGCTTGAGCATATGGGTATGATGCTTTCACTGGCACGCGACTATGGCCGCAAAAACGGATTCAACGGAACTTTCCTTATTGAACCCAAGCCAATGGAGCCTACAAAACATCAGTATGACTACGACTCAGCCACTGTAATAGGATTCCTTCGCCAGTTCGGTCTTGATAAAGACTTCAAACTGAATATTGAGGTTAACCATGCAACACTGGCAGGCCACACTTTCCAGCACGATCTTCAGGTTGCAGCCGACGCTGATATGCTTGGAAGTATCGATGCAAACAAGGGAGACTATCAGAACGGATGGGACACTGACGAGTTCCCGAACAATGTATATGAGATCACCGAGGCCATGATGGTTATCCTTCAGGCAGGTGGTTTTGCAACAGGAGGTATAAACTTCGACGCCCACATCAGAAGGAATTCAACTGATATGGAAGATCTGTTCATTGCTCATGTAAGTGGTATGGATATTTTTGCCCGTGCTCTTCTGATCGCTGACAAGATTATGAAAGACAGTGATTATCTTAAGATGAAGAAGAAAAGATATGAGTCATATGATAAGGGAGCCGGAAAAGATTTCGAAAAAGGAAAGCTTTCCCTTACCGACCTCAGGGACTATGCTGCCAAGGCAGGCGAACCCAAGGTAATCAGCGGCAAGCAGGAACTCCTCGAGCAGCTTATCAATATGTACATCTAGTAGGAAGATAGTAGTTGCATGAACTGCAACATACCAGATAAAAAGAGGGCACCGCGGTGCCCTCTTTTTTGTATCTTTTCCTTAAGATGAACGTGACAGGAAACTCATCCTTCCTGTGAAGCCGTTATCCGGAATTCAGGAGGACTGATAATCGATTTCTTTACTTTGCATAGGCCGGCAACATTAATTACCGATTCCCTGTATTTCGAAGGAAAATCAGCAGGAAGCTTTATTTCGAGGCTTATATCTGCAGGGAGGCCTGTCTCACTGTCATATTCAGTGGTCTGAATTATTTTGATCCTGTCGGCAGGAATATTCCGGTTATCGCAGAATGATTTGACATAGATTCCCGCACAGGTGCCTATTGCAGCAAGGTAAAGATCAAAAGGTGCCGGAGCACTGCCATTTCCTCCATTGTCAGCAGGCTGATCTGTCCTGACGACATGACCATCCACATGGGCGGTTATAACTTTTCCGCCATCAAAAGTAATCTCCATAAAAACAGCTTTAATTTAATTAGTTAAGTCTCACAAGTTCACCTGTTCCGAAAGATGAACAGTTATTGCATTTCTTGTGGTTTTCAATCCCCTCGATGAGTCTGAAACATTTTTTACACCTGTACCAGTCTCTCTCAAGTTCATAATTACCGCCTTCAATTACAATTGCTTTCCCTTCAACAAATGATCTGGCAATTTGTTTCAATGCCTTGTTATAAATCCTTGTGAAAGTAGGGCGCGAGACATTCATTTGCTTAGCAGCCTGTTCCTGGTCCATCTCTTCATAGTTTGCCAGACGGATGCTTTCATATTCCTCAAAGGTCAGTTTAATGGGATCTGTCTTGCATGAATGCAGACCAAAGGGTCTGAACCCTTTCATTACGGGAGGGTTGCTTATTTTTCTGCTTTTAAGAGGCCGTGCCATTTTTTTTAGCTCTGAAGAAAATCTTCAGGTCAGGATAAATCAGATAAATGAAAAACAGTGCTGACAAAGCTAAGATAATTTTTCCTGCAAGGCAAAAAGGGCCGCAGTAAAATTCATTTCCAAGCCCGAAAAGGCAGGTAGTGCACCCCAGAAGTGCCATGATCAGGTAGTCGACAAAAAGAATCAATGGCAGTACCAGAAAAAACTTTATGAAGAGAGATGCTTTCATGGCTCATAATTTTTATAAAGATAGTGAACCAAGGTTCATAATCCAAATTTTGAGCCTTTTATTTTCATGTTCTCAGCGTTCTGCTGACATAAGGAACATATCGAATTTTTTTGTGGTTTTATCCTGGAGTGTTTTGTTAATGACGAAGCATTTTCTGTATCTGACGGCTGAAAACCCGGTTTTGGTAAGAAGGTCGGACAGCAGCTCGGGTTCAAAGCCTTTATGCACTCCGGGCGCATAGTTATGGAAAGAACCATCTTCAGGGTAAAGGTCTGCTATGGCGAGGTAGCCTCCGGGTTTTAATATGGAATGGAATTTTTTAAGTATTTTTTTTGTGTCAGTAATATGATGAAGGGTCATCTGGATTATGACCAGGCTGAAGCTCTCTCCCTCCCAGTCATCTTTTTCAAGGTCGTAGAGGAGAGCCCTGATATTATCTGTTCCTGTGGCTTTGATCTTTTCATTGGTGATCCTTACCATTTCAGGGGAGCTATCCATGGCAGTTATAGTTCCAAGGTGATCCCTTAGCTGAAAGCTTGTAAGTGCTGTGCCTGCTCCATACTCAAGGGCTGACATTTGTCTGTCAACAGGTATCTGCAAAAGCAATTCACGTGCAACTGCTTCAGCTCTTTGCCTGTGGATGCTGTTCTGGTCCCATTCGCGGGCCTTTATGTCAAATTCGTTCATTGTAAAAGTAAACTCCGTGTCACAGAAAAGGTCCTTAATGTTTAACGGCCAGTCATGCTGGCCGTTTATGCTTCAAAGATATATTTTTGTCTGTGAAACACGGAGTTTAAGCAGATATTAATATTTATTTCTTCTTAATTACTGTGCTAAGGACCTTTTCCTTGTCAAGTTTTTTAGTACAGAAGAACCAGTCGTAGCATGTCATTTCACCTTTGCTTTCCATTCTTTCCTTGGCTGTGCCGCATGAACCTGCAGTAGGTACAATTACGTCATCACCGGGTCTCCAGTCTGCCGGGAGTGCAACAGAGAATGCATCGGCTGTCTGCAGGCCAATAATCACCCTGTAAAGCTCATCAAAGTTACGGCCGAGACTTAGAGGGTAGTAGATAATGGCTCTGATGATACCGTTGGGATCGATAAAGAACACTGCTCTTACGGCTTTTGTTGAACTTTCTCCCGGCTGAAGCATTCCGTATTTATTGGCAACCTCCATAGAGATATCCTCAATAAGGGGGAAATTAACCTCGACATTTTTCATGCCCTTGTATTCAATTTTCTCCTTGATTGTACGAAGCCATGCAATATGGCTGTATAATCCGTCGACTGATAGTCCCACGAGTTTGCAGTTAGCCTCGTTAAACTTTTTTTCCATCGAGGCGAAGGTCATGAATTCAGAAGTACAAACAGGGGTGAAATCAGCGGGATGGCTGAAAAGGATTACCCATTCTCCCTTGTAGTCGGATGGGAAGTTAATGTCGCCCTGGGTTGTTACTGCTTTGAATTCAGGAGCTTTTTCTCCGATACGTGGCATTGAATAAGTTTTTTCTTCCATAGTTATATAAATTTAATAGTTAATAAATACATAATTAGTCTGTTACTTTCTTCTGGCGAGCATAAGCTCAAGATCTTCCTTGAGTGAAGTAAGGTCTTCTTCATGTTCAACCTCGTCAGTTATTATCTGAAGTATGATATTATAGGTAACCGGGTCGGCTTCCCTTGTGATATCAAGGAGATTGCTGTAAGTTTTGATAGCGCACTGTTCTCCTTTAATATTCTGATCGAGGATCACCTCAACGAAGGGGTCGGAAGGTTCGTCGTATCCGCAGTTGGTTATTTTGGCCCATTCTTTTGGGGAGAGAACAGGAGTGCCGCCAAGCTGAACGATACGGGTAGCAAGAAGTTCTGCGTGTGATAGTTCCTCAGTAGCATGGAGGTTGAGTTCAGCTATAACTGCATCTTTCATGGGGCCCTTTACAACCTTGGCACCTAACCAGTACTGGTAGTAGGCCAGCCATTCGTCGGCCAGAGCCTTGTTGAGCAGGTTAAGTAGCTCGTCAACATCCATTTTAACAATTGATCTTCCAATTTCTGCCATGTGTAGTAATATTTAATTAAACAATAAATTATTTTTCCCCGGTAGCTTAATTCACCTGTCAGGGTTTTGGCTTCCGGTATATTTTCCTGAGATCTGCAATTTGATATCTTCAATTTTGAATCCGGGGATAGGTTTTTTCGAAAAATACTTTTTAAGTATAGTACTGAGTTCGCTATCGTGAAAATCTGTTATTTGTCCCGAGTCTGAACAATAAATATGATGATGATCGTCACCCACGATATCGTATCTCATCAGGTCTGATGAGGTGTTTACTTTTTTAATTATTCCTTTTTTGACGAATACGTCAAGGCATTTATATACAGTAGCCAGGGAAACTGCGGGGTAACTTATTCTGAGGTAGTTTATTATTTCCTCAGCGGTAGGATGGGAGTCAAGTCCCATGAGTACCTCCAGCACGGCAATTCTCTGGGGTGTTACCTTAAGTTGGTTGTCGGTCAGTATCTGAACAATTTTCTTATCTGCCATTATATTTTAAGGTTTGTTAAAAAAAGCTTCCGGGCTGAAAAATGTAATATGCCTGTTTTATTTTTGAGTCTGGTTTTACCTTGTGTTTACAAAAAATTCTCTTTTAGGAATCATTCTCACTATTATCAGTATATTATTTTTGTTTATATGGTCTGAAGGAGTCCATATGTCTGATAATTATATACATGCTTGTTTGTGTCTGCAATACAAGTGAGTTTCATCATAACCAAGCATCATCCTTCTGAGTACTTTTTTAAAGTAAATATTTAATTACTATCTGATAATCATTCCGAAATAAGAATCATTATTATGTAATAATAATTCTTATCTAATAAAGAATAAAATTAAGCAAAAAATCAGTAAAAAACAAGGATTTTGAAATCTTTATTTCCTTTTTTATCCTGGAATTTTAGCTGTGCTGTAATGTATTGCATGACAGGGGCTAGGCGTGAGGCATAAAGCGTGACGCGTAAGAAAAAGGCGTGAGGTATAAGGCATGAGGTGTGAGGCTCTATGGGAGATTGTGCCAGGATGATAGTAAAATATCCAAAGGGAAGAAAAGCGTAAAGAAAAGGCATGAGACGGGAAAAAGGCATGAGGCCCTATGGAAGAAAATGCCGGGATGATTGGAAGGGTATGGATGTTAGCGGATTTTATGTACAGATTAACTGCACATTGTTATTGACAATTCTGAAGTGTTATCTTAAAATTGTTAATTCTTCTCCGTTTTTTGGTTAAATTTACTGTTGTAACAGATTTTACATTCCATGCCCAACAGAATCAGATCCAGAAAAATAGGAATGCCTCCAAGAATGGAAGGCTTTAAACCTTTTGGCATTCCAATGAGGTCTCTGGAATCAATTGAACTTCTGTATGAAGAATATGAAGCTATCCGCCTGGCTGATTATGAAGACATGACCCAGGAGATGGCTGCTGTAAAAATGAATATTTCACGCCCTACCTTTACACGCCTCTACGACAAGGCAAGAAAAAAGGTGGCACGGGCCTTTGTTGAAGGTAAAGCCATCATTATAAGCGGCGGATCATACCTGACTGAACAGGAGTGGTACCGCTGCAACGATTGCCACGAGACAACAGTATCGGATCAGCCGGTACGCCAGTGCCGGAGTTGCAGTTCGGGAAATATTACCAGGATAAGCGAATAAACTTCTGTTTAAAAACTAGATGCTTAAGCGATGAGTAAAGAGATTGTAACAACTTCATGGTCGGGTGACATGGCATTCGAGGGTGTTGTCAGCGGCCACAAAATCACTATCGACGCCGGTAGTGATTTTGGAGGCAACGACCTGGGACCAAGACCAAAGCCCCTTATGCTGCTTGCCCTCGCCGGTTGTACGGGAATGGACGTGGTATCAATACTTAAGAAGATGAAGGTAAACTTCGGTAAATTCAACGTCATAGTCGAAGGCCAGCTTACTGACGAACACCCGAAACAGTTCTCCCGGATGCATATAATCTACGAATTCGGTGGTCCTGACCTTCCCATGGAAAAACTCAGGAAAGCCGTTGAGCTGTCACAGGAGAAATACTGCGGAGTCAGCGCCATGTACAGAAAAGTGATGGAACTGACATCTGAAATCAGAATAGTCAGTTAAGCTGAAAAAACATTACCATGAAGATTACAATACTGTCAGACAATCATGCAGGGTCGTTCTTTAAAGCGGAACACGGCCTGTCATATCTTATTGAACATGATGGACAGAAAATACTCTTCGATACCGGACAGAGTGACCTTTTCCTTAAAAATGCGGCTTTGCTCAATATCGATACAGAGGATATCGATACAATAGTACTCAGTCACGGACACTATGACCATGGCAACGGACTAATATACGCTACCGGGAAAAAACTGATCTGCCATCCCGGGTGCTTTGTAAAAAGATACAGAAAATCAGATAAGGGATATATAGGATTAAACAGAACACGTGAACAACTGTCATGCATGTTCAGCCTGACAACATCCGAAGAACCTCTTATCATGTCCGATTCTATGATCTTCCTTGGACAGATACCAAGAATTGCCGACTTTGAATCAGTAAACACCCCTTTTGTTCTCGAAAACGACGTGCCCGATTTCGTCAACGACGACTCCGCTTTAGCTGTAGTTCTTCGCGAAGGAATATATGTGATTACCGGTTGCGGACACTCCGGTATTGTCAATACCCTCGAATACGCAAAAAAAGTTACCGGAGTAAAAAGGATCTGCGGAATATCAGGAGGCTTCCACCTTAAGGAAAATGATCTCCGGACCAGGGAGACCATAAGATACCTTAAACAAAATAATGTAAACTATATATTTCCTTCACACTGCACCGGTCTGGCTGCCCTTTGTTCATTCCATAACGAATTCGGAATAAGCCTGGTCAGAACCGGGGATACAGTGACAATCAATTAATGAAAAATTTCCAATTAAAATGAACATATGTTCATTTTAATTGCTATATTTGTATTATCAGAGTCATGAAAGGAAAAAGGCTTTGAAAGAATACAGATATCAGAAGAATTAACTAAAAAGAAGAATTATGCCTGCAGGAGATCGCACCGGACCGTCGGGACTGGGTCCCGGAACCGGAAGAGCATTCGGTTATTGCTATGGAAACAACAACGCACCCGGTTTTACCGGAGGCCAGGGAAGAAGAATGGGCGGGGGCACCGGAATAGGTTCCCGCGGAGGTCGTGGTTTTTTAAGAAGCCGTTTCAGGTTTTTTGGTTCTCCTGAAAATCTTCAGGAGGAGAACGGAAATGATAATCCGGGCAGGGAAGATGAGGGCCGACTCCTCAGATCCCGTCTGGACATCCTTAAACGTTCTCAGGCAGAAATCGAAAAACGTCTGGGTGAACTTGAAAAATAAAAGAGAGGGTCCGTGAAGGACCTTCTCTTTTTTAAATAGTATGAAATCAAAAATGGGTTTATATTCTCATTGACATCAGGCAGATAATGGATTCTCTCATCCTTTGAACCATCCGCTTGTTTTCCCGTTGCCCTTTCCGGATCTTTTCACCAGGACCCGGATCTGATAATCGAAGCAAATAATTCCGGAAGAGCAGTATTGTTGTCAGGTCAGAGCTGACTTATCTCAAAGATCTCATTCCTGTCCCATTCAAGCCAGAACCTGATGGCACACTGCCGTACAAATATCCAATAGTCTTCATCGTCGAGACCAAACTTGTCCACTCCATCTCTTATCACTTCCTGAAGCATATTCTGGTACTCGGGCTTCATCTTAACAAGAATCTGCCTGTCGTTATATATGAATATGGCATGTGGTTTTGTTACAGGGTCATCAATCAGGCTTATGGTACCCTGGCCCAGAGTGGCTCCCGTGCTCACCTGGAGACCGTCGTTCATGCAACTGAATGGTGTGACTGACCCCGCGTAGCTTCTAATCTTTAAAAGATCGGTTGAGACCCCGAAGTATTCCCTTGCAAGGATTCCCATCTTTGCCCCGATTATTGAATAAACACCCAGATGCCCGTGGAATTCATCGGTAATAACACATGCCTTCCACTCCTCAACGCCGTATTTTGCAATTGCTTCATCCATGATAAGCCTGACATCATAGGTATAGATGGACGGATCAAGCGGAAATCCGTTAAATGCAACGAAATGACCTGGCTTGTAAATTCCCCTGATGATATCCGAAATCACTTCCCTTACTGCAACGATGTTGTATTCAGTATTATATTTTACATTTGAACGGGGAGCCACCGGTTCCATAACAATAAGTTCATGATTGGCCAGAGCCACTGCCACCATTTCTTCAGCAATAAGGGGCATGCTTCCTGAAGTGAAGGTTTCGCTGAAGACTTTTGCGGCAGAAGTACTACCGGATAAAATGATACCTGACATTTCAGAGGTGTAAGCTGCTTCACTGTTGCCAAGGTTTGATATTATATCAAAAACAGGTCCGGCTTTCATAAGGAATCCGGCAGTATCATCAGGGTCGGCCTGATTCGCGCCGCCTGAGAGCAGGCCCTTTTCACTGTACCATACTATTTCGTCAATCCTGCCGGAGAGATCCGGGTAGCTTCTGATAAGTGATGCAATAGTGGTAAGGGGACCGAGACATAAATACGATATGTTTTCTTCAGTTGAGCTTATCAACTCCCCAAGGCTCCTTACCGCTTCGGTGGGATTATTTGTATTACGTATTCTTTTCATGTTGCCGGCATCTCCTCCTTCAGTAATAATTCTTACCGAATCCCTTCCATGCATGGCAAGCAGTCTGATAATTCCGGCCTCTTTCCCGGCCAGACCTGAGTGGTCTCCCGATATTACAACCGATTTCACGGTTACCTGCGGGAGCGACAGGATAAGGCTGATAGCCCTGATATCCGAAGGATCAGCATCGGTGTCAATGATTACCGTGTGCTCAAGCCTGAGATGCATGGGGCTGGCATTGGTTATGACAGAAAGGAAAAGAAGGGCCGGAAGCAGAATGATATATTTCTTCATATACTAATGTTAAGCTGGTTATTTAAAAAAAGTCTAGAAATTCATTTTTACCCCTCCGAATGCTGTGATTCCCGGCATAGGATACCAGATGTTGTTTTCATATTCCTGGTTGAGAATGTTTTCGGCACTGACAAACAACTCGCCCCACTTAAATAGTCTATACGACACTTTTGAATTAAGCAGTGTATAGGTCTCCATTTTCTCACTGTTAACGGCCGGATCAGTATCAAGTTTGTCAATATGCTGAACACTTATCATAGCATGCAGCCTGTTGAGGTTATAGTCGATGCTTGCAAAAAGATTATGCTTTGGTGTGGCATATACTGTCTTTTCCATATGGGTATAGGAATAGGTCGTGCTAAGTGTCAGGTTTTTGTTTATGTTAGCCGTTCCTGAGAACTCGATTCCCCTGTTTGCCACTTCACCGGCATTCTGAAGTCCCTGCATTGGTACTGTAATTATAAGGTCCTTGCCATTGACGACAAAGCCTGTAAGTTCAAGCCTGAACCGGTTCTGTCCGAAGGTCTGATAAATTCCTGTTTCATAGTTGATTATTTTTTCAGGAATGAGGTTGATGTTGTGGTTCCACACGAAGAGCTCCCTGATTGTGGGAGAGCGGAAGCCTTTTGCAACTGATCCCTTAAGTGTTGTATTTGGTCCGGGTTTCCAGGCGAATCCCCCGGCGGGGATCCATTCAGTCCCGTAAGTCTCGTGGTTCTGAACCCTCAAACCGGCATTAAGGGTGAGTGATCTGAAAAGCTTTTGCTGGATGAAGCCGTACAGGCCTGCGTCGTAAATCGAAGTATCGGTGATGAATGAATTGAAAACCTCATTTTCAGCTTTTCCCCCGTAAATAAGGTAATCTGCTCCCACTGTAACTGTATTTCCCTCAAATAGCTTTACAGTTTCGTATAGGTTAACCCCGTAGTTAACATCGTTTGAATGAAAACCATCTGAGATGTTATGCTCACCAAAATTGTGAAAAAGTTTTACGGTTCCAGAGTATCTGCCGTAGTCGTTGTTTAGGGTAAGCGACCAGTAGCCTCTTGTTACGTCAAGGATATTGCCGGGGATGGCATTGAGTGTATCGGGACCCGGATCCTGGGCATTAAACTGTGCAAGGCTCAGATCAGCAGTAATATCAAGATTCTTATTCATAGCATAGGCGAGCTTGACATAACCGTTTGTGATTTTGAAATCGGCATTATCACGATGACCGTTTGTCCTGTCGTGATTCATAGAGATGAAGGCGCTGAATCCGTCTTTTTTATATCCGCCTGATGCCATATACTTGCTTGTGTTGTACGAACCTGCCATCAGATGGGCATTCCCGTGAAATCCATCCTCTTTCTGTTTCCTTGTTATAATATTTATAACTCCACCCATGGCATTTGATCCATAAAGAATTGAGGCAGGTCCGCGGATGACCTCAACCTTTTCAACATCGGAGGCAACATAGGAGTCAGGCAATGGATGTCCGAATATTCCCATGAACTGCGGATGACCGTCAATAAGCATTAAAACGCCTGTAGTCGGACTGCCACCGACTCCCCTGATGGAAATCTGTCCTGCTGCTCCTGCCGATACGCCAAATCCCATTATTCCGCGTTCAGTTACAAATAATCCTGGTACCCGGCCATTCAGAGCCGGAAGAAGTGCTGTTTCAATACTCTGGTTAAGCTGGGTTGTACTGACTACTGAGACTGCCATGGGGACATTGCTCCTGTTAACTTTTACTGCTGTACCTGTGACAACAACCTCATCGAGGTTAACTGTATCCTGGAGTATGGATCTGATGTTTTCCTGGGCCGGCGAAGATATTACTGTCAGACATAATATAAGTACCAGGATTAAAAGGTTCTTCATGATATGGAACGGTATTACGAATTAATAAAAAAGTGTTACTTCCATGGCAAAAAAAATCAGTCGGCCTTGCTCATCACCAGTTTCCCGTGTCTGATACCTTTCAGGCTTAAGAGTTTTTCAGACAGTCCTGTAAGCTTGCTTGCCACACCCTTTACGGCGATGATCTCAAGGCAGGTATCGTGGTTAAGGTGGAAATGCTGGGATGAGAGGATGACATCGAAGAAATCGTGCTGTACCTCGTTGACCTTTGTTATTAGGTCTTTTTTATGATGATCGTAGATCATAATCACCGCTCCTGCAACAACATGGTTGCAATGCCATTTTTTTTCTACTATGTTTTTCTCGATAAGGTTTCTCAGAGCCTGTGATCTGTTTGCAAAGTTGTTGTCTTTTGCAAACAGATCCAGTTCACTGAGTAACTCTTCTTCAAGACTGACACTGAAACGGACGACGCTCATCGTAACACGAATTTCAGCAAAAGTAATACTTTATTCCGTTGCTGCTATAATTTGTTCAGAAATTTTTTCAAAGGAAGTAACTACCTGTTTATTTTTCTGGTTGAAGATAGTCAGGCCTTTTTCGGCTGCTTCGCCTATCTCCATAACAAGGGGTATCTGGCCGAGTAGCTTGGTATCGAATTCTTTGGCAAGCTGAAGACCACCCCCTTTCCCGAAAATGTAGTATGATTCATCGGGATGGTTTTCAGGGGTGAACCACGACATGTTTTCTATGACTCCCAGCAAGGGCACTTTCAGGTCGGGGTTATTGAACATTGCTGCAGCTTTTCGTGCATCGTTAAGTGCAATTTCCTGGGGTGTTGTAACAATAAGGGCTCCTGAAATATTGAGTTTCTGCACTGAGGTCAGCTGAATGTCACTTGTCCCGGGAGGGAAATCTATTATCATATAGTCAATTTCACCCCACTGGGTGTTTTCAAAAAGCTGGGTAAGGGCTTTTGCAGCCATAGGACCTCTCCAGATAAGGCTCTGGTCGCGGCTGATGAAGAAGCCGATAGAGATGATTTTAACGCCATATTTAACAACGGGGAAGATCATTTCCTTTTCACCAATTACAGTTACTTCAGGTCTTATATCTTCAATGCCAAACATTTTGGGTATTGAGGGGCCGAAGATGTCGGCATCGACCAGTGCCGTATTGTATCCGTTACGGGCCAGTGCTACGGCCAGATTTGCAGATACTGTTGATTTACCAACTCCTCCTTTGCCGGAGGCAACAACAATTATGTTTTTGATCCCTTCCATCGGGATCTTTTCAAAGACATCACTCATTTTTCAGTTGTTTAAAATATTACACCAGATTTCTTTTATTCTTTTACTTATAGGAAGATTATCATCGAATTCAATTATACTCATTTTTGAGATCATTGCATTCAAAACAAGAGGTTCATATGGCAGGGTACCTGCTATTTTTATACCCTCCTTTGAGCACCATTCAGTAATTGTCTCACACATTGATTGATTGATATCGGCCTTGTTAATTATGACCAGGGCTTCGAGACCGAATTTTGTCACTATACTTATGGTTCTTTTAAGGTCACTTAATCCTGAAATTGTTGGTTCGGTAACGATAATAGCCATATCGACTCCGGTAATGGTTGAGATGACAGGGCATCCAATTCCCGGAGGGCCATCGAGGAGGATGATTTCCATCCCGTTTTCTTCGGCGATCTTCCTGGCTTTTTCCCTTACCATATTAACCAGTTTTCCGCTATTCTCTTCACCGGGGGCCAGGCGTCCATAGACCATTTTCCCTTTTCTGAAGCTGCCCGAGTACATCCTGCTTCTGTCGTTGGGAACCATTGATATGGCCTGAACGGGACATATTCTTGAACAAAGGAAGCAGCCGTCACATGAGACTTCAATTATTTCAATCCTTCCATTTACGGCTTCAATTGCATCAAACCTGCAATAATCAGCACAGAGTGAGCAATTTGTACATTTATCATAGTCTATTACAGCCTTATGGCCGGCAGTATATACTGCCTCCTCTTCGTGGGAGGGATCAAACAGAAGGTAAAGGTTTGCCGCATCGACATCACAATCGGCAAGAACAATATTGCCGGCTGCCGTTGCGAAAGCTGCGCTTATACTCGATTTTCCGGTTCCTCCCTTACCGCTTATTACTGCTATTTCCATAATTGGCTGATATAAATTTTGCCGTTTCACTTAACTGTTCTGAAAAAACATTGTCATTATCGCTTAAAAGTTTTCCTTCTGAATACAGCTCAGCTGTTTCCTTCCTGAAAGGAATCTCAAGAAGTAAAGGTATTTTTGCATTTTCAAGATATTCATAAACATCCCTGTTTCCTGTTCCTGAACGGTTTATGATTACTCCGAATGGTTTTTCCATGCTATGGAGAGTCTCTGCACTCTGTTTCAGGTCACTGAGGCCAAATGGTGAAGGCTCTGTGACAAGAATTATATAATCGGCCCGTGCCACGGTCTGGATAAAAGGGCATGAGGTTCCGGGAGGTGCATCAAGTATTATTGTTCCGCTCATATCATCTGTTTCATGGATGGCTTTTTTTATAACGTTTACAGGCGACATGACCCCCGTATTCATGGAAGCTTCTGTGATCCCTGGTTTTCCCTGAAAGGTATAGGAGATAACTTCTCCAAGCGGGACATCTGTCTCAGATATGGCATCGTACTTACAGGCAACGGTACAGGCTCCGCAGCCATGGCAGAGATCGGTAATAACCTTAATTAAACTGATGTGGGGAAGAATGAATATTGCATTGTAATTGCAGTAGTCGTGGCAAAGGCCACAGTAAGTGCATTTTGATATATCAATAACCGGAACGGGCTGGGTAACCCAACTTCTCCTGTATTCAGTGGCTTTGAAAAACGCCACTGAATTGGGAGCCTCAGCGTCACAATCGACAAGGTGACATTTTTCTCCTTTTTGTAAAAGAGCATTAAACATATTGGTAGCGACAAAGGTTTTCCCTGTACCTCCTTTACCACTGGCTACTGCAATTCTTACCATATTCCTTCTAATACTTTTTTGCGTTATTTTGATCTCATCTTTGCCGCAATCATTTCTGCAGCCTTGATAAGAGGATAGCCTGCAGGCGATGCTGTAAGACAGGGGTGGGTACCTATCTGAGAAGTCAGCAGTGAGTTAACAGTCATTCTGTTCTGGATGGCAAGTCCTATGACATTGGTGAGTTCTCCTGCGCTGGTTCCGGCAATTGGTTTCCCTTTCAGACCCGATAAAGCATTGAATTAATGGTCACAATAGTTTGCACCTTCCGAAAGAGAGTCATTAAGAAGATCATTTGCCAGTTCCTTAGGATCCTTTACCTGGGCACCAACAAAAACATTTATGTTTTGCTGATTGAAAAGACTTATGGCTCTCTGACCCATTCCGCCGGCAATCACATCTGTAACTCCCTTTTCTGCAAGCCAGGCAGGTAGCAGGCCAGGTTCATGCGGCGGAGGTGTTACCAGTGATTCGGATGTAATGGTGCTGTTATCTGTATCAAGAATTGCAAACTGCTGGCAATGGCCAAAATGAGAGCATAATATCCCGTTTTCCAACGGAATCGCAATACGTTTTTTCATATTTATTTAAAGTTTAAGTTAAACCAATCCACTTTTTTTCCTTTTTCCTTCTCCGGTACCTCCGCCAGTTTTTCTGCGTTTCCCTTCGCCTTTTCCAATACGTGATGCCATTTCTCCAGGATCATTTTTCTTACACCTGCCAAGACCCCGTCCTGTTCCGGGACCTTTACCTTCAGGTCCGCTTCCATTCATTTTAGGCATGATTTACACTTTTTTATTGTTCAACATATCAACTATTTCGCCTATTGTTTTTTCAGGCTCCTTTAATACTATCATACGGATGTTGAGAGTTTCAAGGAGCGACTTGATTTTTATACCAAACTCTCCTGAAATCACCTGTTGTACATTTTTCGAGGCTACCAGCTGAACAGATGCAGGTCCCGCTCCCTCGTTAGCGTCCTTGTTGGGATTCAAAATAAAGTCTGTTACTCCGGTTTCGTCATCATAAACCGCAAAATATGAACAGCGTCCGAAACGCTGATCCAGTTTACTGTCAGGACTTTTGCCTGTACTTGTTATTGCACTTTTCATATAACTACTGTATTAGATTCAGGAAATAAATCCTTGTTTTTTTCTTCCTCAGTGCCTGTCTTACCGTTGGAGCCGGGTTGGCTTATGTCTTGACTGCCACATAAGGGGCAATCCGTGACAGTTTCCTTTCCCGGGTTGTTGAAAAAGCAACAGCAGGAGCGGCATGTAAACCATTCGTTGTCAAAATAAATTTTTCCGCCTTCAATTATGATCTGTTTCCCCAGGACAAATGCTTCTGCTACTTTCTGTCTTGCCCTGGCACAGATCCTTGTCAGGGTCGGACGCGATACATCCATTATTGCCGATGCCTGTGAATGGTTAAGCATCTCAAAGTCGACAAGCCTGAGCGCTTCATACTCTTCTATCTGCAGGAACATCGTTCCGGCATGTCTGTTATTCCTCATCCCTCCATAGGGTTTGAATCCCGATATTACCGGCGGGATGCTTATTTTCCTGTATCGTAGTGGACGTGGCGACATAAAATATGAACTATAGTTCAATACAAAAGTAATGAACCTAAGTTCAAAACCAAATAATACAGCAATCTTTTTTTCAGATTACCCCGGGATTGTCAGACTTGTTTGTGATCAGACAAGATAAAAGGTGTCAGTCAACATGAATATTGAACCATGAGGATACCTGATCGGGTTTTTCTTTCACCTCAAGGTGATGGACGAATTCGTTTGTGTGTTTACAGTAGACATACTCTTTTGCCCATTCATCGATGTTTGCAGCTATCTCCCTTATGGCGCCTGTAATAAAAAGGAGTTCATTGTTGGTCATAGTAGGATGCAGTGACAACCTTACCCAACCGGGTTTCATAGACAGGTCTCCAGCTTCGATTCTGTCGGTTATCTCTTTTGAAAGCCTGAAATCAACATTCAGGAGAAAATGTCCGTATGTCCCTGCGCATGAGCAGCCTCCTCTTACCTGGATCCCGAATCTGTCATTAAGGAGTCGGGCAATAAGGTTATGATGGACATTGTCTATATAGAAGGAGAAGACACCAAGTCTTTCTTTCAGGTCCCCGCAGAGTATATGGAGACTTTTGATGGCCGAGAGTTCCGTGAAGGCAGTTTCTGTCAGCTCTTTTTCGCGTCTTTTAATCAGTGAGGTTCCCATTTCTTCCTTGAGCCTGACAGCCATGGCGGCCTTTATTCCCTGGAGAAATCCAGGAGTGCCCCCGTCTTCCTTGACTTCGATGTCGCTTATGTAGCTGTAGCCTCCCCATCTGTTTGTCCATTTGACGGTACCTCCGCCCGGTGTGTCAGGGATCTCATTTCTGTACAGTTCCCTGTTAAATACAAGAACTCCTGCACTTCCTGGTCCGCCCAGGAACTTGTGAGGAGAGAAGAATACTGCATCAAGGCGGGATTCACTTTCATCCGGGTGCATATTTATATCAACATAAGGGGCGGATGCTGCGAAATCAACAAAGCAGTACCCGTTGTACTCATGCATTATCTTAGCCAGTTCGTAATACGGAGGAATGTATCCGGTGACATTTGAACAGGCCGAGAAAGAACCAATAAGGAGCGGCCTGTTTCTGTATTTAACTATTTCTTTCCTGAGTCTTTCAGGATCAACGGTAAGGCCGGGAGAAGGTTCAAGTACAACCACATCTGCCAGGGTTTCGAACCACGATGTGTGGTTTGAATGATGTTCGAGGTGGGAGATGAATACTACCGGCCGGTTTTCATTTGGGATGTCGCGGCACGAGCTGTAATCGCCGTGAGCAAAGACACAATAGTTAATTGCCTGTTCAGGAACCTTAAGTCCAAGTATCCTCTGGAGTTTTGCAAGAGCCGACGTCATCCCCGTTCCTGTAAATATAATAAGGTCGTTTTCCCCTGCATTGACATGACGTTTAACAATTCTCTGAGCCATATGATAAGCTTCAGTCATAGCTTTCCCGGTGGCTGAGGATTCCGAATGGGTATTGCCGACATAAGGTCCGACTTCAGTTCTTAAGATGTCTTCAACCTGGTCAAAGAGACGGCCGCTGGCTATCCAGTCGGCATAAACAAGTTTTCTTTTTCCGTAGGGAGTGGTTATCTCAGCATCAATTCCTATGATGCCTTTTCTGTACCTGGCAAAGTATTTCTCAAGGTCTTCCATCCTGTTCTGATAGGGCAATGTTTCGGGTGATCCAAGTTAAGTTTCTGGCCTTTTATTGTTATTCCCTGTCGGCTCCGGAGATATGCAGTTCGTTGTCTTATAGCCGGTAAACTTCAAAGTATACGGTTATAAAAGTATTAATTATTTGATTACCTTGCAGCATCTGCCCGGGAATCACTTAAAACGGCAGATCCTTTTTTTAAAAGCTTCAACCGCTCTTATCCATGGCTAAATTTAACCCTGTAGTCTGTTTTCTCCTGGCATGCCTTATTTATTCAACTGAAGCGTATGGCCAGGACCGGTTTGAATTCACTGTTGCCTCTGATGGCACTGGCGATTTTAAGGGTATCCAGGAGGCAATTGATGCCTGCAAGGCTTTTCCCGACAGGCGTGTTGTAATATATGTAAAGGAGGGGGTATATAATGAGAAGGTAGTTGTTCCCTCATGCAACACCCGACTTTCTATAATAGGAGAGGACGCTGGTAATACAATTATCTCGTGGAATGATCATTTCAACAGTATTGACCGCGGAAGGAACAGTACCTTTTACACTTATACAATGCTTGTAGAGGCTGATGATTTTTATGCCGAGAATCTGACCATCATTAACACTGCCGGCCCGGTAGGGCAGGCTGTAGCACTTCATGTTGAGGGAACAAGGTGTGTATTCAGGAACTGCCGTGTACTTGGTCATCAGGATACACTTTATACAGGCGGACAGGATAGCAGGCAGTATTATGATAATTGCCATATTGAAGGAACCACAGATTTTATTTTTGGTGCAGCAACGGCCCTGTTCAGTAACTGTACCATCTGTTCCGGCAGCAACTCCTTCATAACTGCTGCCTCAACACCTTCAGACAAAGCATTCGGCTATGTTTTCCTTAACTGCCGCCTTACTGCGCTTGAAGGAGTTAGCAGGGTATATCTGGGAAGGCCATGGCGTGACTTTGCCAGGGTAGTATTTATCGGATGTGAAATGGGAGCCCATATTGTACCTGAAGGATGGTCAAACTGGGACGGCACAGACCGTGACCGTACCGCCTGGTATGGCGAATATGGTAATACCGGACCCGGGGCCGCTATCGAAGGGAGAGTGGCATGGAGCCACCATCTCAGCAAAAGGGAGGCGTCAAAATATAAAACAGGCAGGATTCTTACTCCTTCACCGGGCAGGGAAATGCCTGTTGATCAATGGATAACTGGAAAGTATTAATATGTGCGATCCTTTACTTTAATTTGGTTACAGTACCATCCCCCCTGGATTAAAAATTACAGTTAACTTTATGGTATAAGCTAAAAAATATCCGAAATGAAAAGACTTGAATTAAAGGCATCTCTATTAATCTCAATCCTGCTGGTTTACGGATTCGCTCTTGAAGCCCAGCAGGCTTCTGACAGGAACACAGGCCGGCCGGCAAGAAGCCCTGAGCAGATTGCCGCCGAACAGAAAGCCAGGGAGGAAAAAACCAGGAATGACTGGGCTGATCTGGCACGTTACAGTGAAGATAATGTCAGGCTCGGCGATCCGGCATCCGGAGAGAAGAGGGTGGTTTTCATGGGTAACTCCATCACTGAGGGATGGAAAAATATTGATCCTGAATTTTTCAACGGCCGTCCTTACATATGCAGGGGTATAAGCGGTCAGACTACTCCGCAGATGCTTCTGAGGTTCAGACCCGACGTGATAAACCTTGAGCCGGTTGTTGTTGTAATTCTTGCCGGCACCAATGATATTGCAGGAAATACAGGACCGTCAACCCAGGCCATGATTGAGGGTAATATAAAATCGATGGTTGAACTGGCCCGGACAAATGGTATCCGTGTAGTTCTGTGTTCGGTATTGCCTGCCTTTGATTACTGGTGGAGTCCGGGTGTTGAACCTGCCGCCAGGATCGTTGCCCTTAATGAATGGATAAGGGAGTACGCCAGAGAGAAGAGAATCCCATACGTTGACTACTTTACCCCGATGGCTGATGAGAGGCAGGGACTTAAAAAAGTCTATTCAGGGGATGGAGTTCATCCCAATAAAGAGGGGTACCAGCTTATGTCTCCACTGGTCGAAAAGGGAATTGCTGAAGCAATGAAGAAAAAGCCCGGGAAAAGATAGCATTCCAGGTTTGTCTGTAATAAACATAAGGCTTTTACAACAGGTGTGAATCAATAATATGATT
The DNA here is from genome assembly GCA_964642615.1 of uncultured Rikenellaceae bacterium. Taxonomy (GTDB): domain Bacteria; phylum Bacteroidota; class Bacteroidia; order Bacteroidales; family VadinHA17; genus LD21. The sequence goes on from CAZXSW010000040.1 coordinate 19,777, forward strand.
ATGAATGATATGAATAATCTGTATAACCTGTCCCTCATCCTTATCTTTGGTTCTGCAGTGCTTGTTTTTCTCCTGCTTTTTTTTGTGACCGCCCCCTATGGAAAATTCACCAGGCAAGGCTGGGGACCGGCCATTAAGGCAAGATGGGCATGGATGATAATGGAATTTCCCTCTCCGGCTCTGATGGTTCTTTTCTTTGTTATCTCACCCCATCAGGGTCCGGTCAGATCATTCTTCCTTATCATGTGGCTCATGCATTATCTGCACCGTACATTCATGTATCCCTTTATCCAGTCAGGAGGGGACAAGGCATATCCTGTTGTGGTGGCCGCAATGGCTTTTGTTTTCAACATCTTCAACGGAACAGCAAACGGATACGGTATATTTAATCAGTCAGGTTATCAGTTATCCTGGTTTTTTTCGTGGCAGTTCATAACCGGGCTGATTGTTTTCCTTGGCGGTTTCTTAATCAATAAGATCTCAGACGAAAGACTCAGACAATTCAGAAACGATAATCCAGGGGAGTACATGATACCTCAGGGATGGTTGTTCAGGTACATATCTTCTCCTCATTATTTCGGTGAGATAATAGAATGGGGAGGATGGGCTCTAATGACATGGTCGCTGCCGGGTCTGGCATTTTTTGTTTTTACCTTTGCCAATCTCTTCCCCAGGGCCATCAGCTCACACAGGTGGTATAAAGCTACTTTCCCCGATTATCCCCGTGAAAGGAAGGCAGTGATTCCATTTCTCATCTGATTCATCCGGATGCCTGCGCGATTCCTTTGAAAGGGCTGGAACAATAAACCTGAGCCGGCTTCATGAATATTTCTTGCTTCTTAAATTTCTTTCTTTTTTTGTTGCATGGTATGTTTCATAACTATATTTTTGCAGCTGAAATCAATTTATCAATTCAAATGGACGACGGCCCTGCGAGTATATTATTTAAAACACTGATATAGAGGGGGCTGCCTTTAATGCTTCCTGCTGTATCAAAAAAAGCTAGGAGCATTATGACTTCACTTACAACATTTTTTCTAAGCGGCATAATTGGCAAGGAGGCTTTCGGAGCCGATGGTGATTCCGTTGGTGTCATCAGGGATTTACTTATCGGAGCAATCCCAAACGGACAAAACGATCCTGATCAACAGCGTGTTACTGGTATCAAGCTTAGAGTTAACAAGGAGAACAGGTATTTCTCATTTGATTCATTCAGGGTTATAAAAGCCAGGGAGGTCCTTAGTGTCACGTGTCTGGGCCTGACAGAGCTAAGATCCGGAGATGTTGAGAATGGTCTTCTTCTGGTTGAAAACATACTCGACAGGCAGATAGTTGATCTTAACGGGCGCAAGCTTGTAAGGGTTAATGATATAAGGCTTGCCACGATACCGGCCGGAACATTTGCCGTTGCCGTGGATATCGGGATGGAAGGTCTCCTGCGGAGGATTGGCATTTTAAGACCTTTTAAACTCTTGCTTTCCCTGTTGAAGATGAGTATACCTGCCAAGCTCATTCTGTGGGATGATGTTCAGGCCATTGATTTCTCAAACCTGAATATAAAACTTTCGAAGAGTTACGCCAAGCTTCATACACTTCATCCCTCAGATCTTGCAGACATACTCGAGGATCTTGGCAGGAAGTCGGGAACCTCGGTCTTTTCTGCCCTTGACGAAGAAAAAGCTGCTGATGTCCTCGAGGAGATGGAAACCGATGTGCAGGTTCATATAATAGAGAACCTTCCCGTTGACAAGGCTGCTGATGTCCTTGAAAAGATGCCGGCTGACGAAGCAGCCGATATTCTCGATGAGCTTGAGGATGAAAAGGCTGAGATTCTTTTGAGGGAAATGGATACAGAATCATCGCAGGAGGTAAGGGACTTGCTCGAGTATGAAGATGACCGGGTAGGTGGCTTTATGACAACCGATTATCTTACTTTCAGTCCCGGCAAAACCGTTGAAGAGGTGATCTCAGAGCTCAGGGAGAAAAAGCCTGAGGCTGCCGAACTTTACAACCTCTGTGTAACCGAAGATAATGAGGAGTTGTTGGGTACATTCAACCTTCGTGATCTTGTTCTGGCCGAACCGGGGACAACACTCGAAAAAATAATGAAGGAAGAACCGGTTTTTCTTTATGATGACCAGAAAGCAGGGGCAATAGCAGAAATTGTATCAAAATATAATCTTCTGGCAGTTCCGGTTGTTGACAGGAACAACCTTCTTCAGGGCATGGTTGTGGTGGATGATGTGGTCGAGGATCTTATAAGTGAGAGAAGAACAAAGAAAAGGTAGAGAGTAGATGATGACCAGAACCAATCCCACGCGTTCAAAGTTCCTCAGGAACCTGGCAATCTTCTTTGCAATCCTTGGTCCCGGAATAATAACAGGAAGCGTTGACAATGATGCCGGAGGAATCACCACTTACTCGGTTGCAGGAGCTCTTTATGGGTATGGATTGATCTGGACCCTTATTCCTTCCTTTGTAGTCCTTGTTGTTATTCAGGAGATGAATGCCCGCATGGGTATAGTTACAGGGAAAGGGCTTTCTGACCTGATACGTGAAAATGCGGGACTGAAGCTGACATTTTTTATTTTTATCGGCCTCCTTCTGTCAAATATTGGAAATACAACTACTGAATTTGCTGGAGTGGCAGGCAGTATGGAGATATTCGGGGTATCCAAGTATATATCGGTTCCCATCGTTGCAGTGATGGTCTGGGTGCTGGTAGTAAAAGGAACTTACCAGATTGCAGAGCGTATATTTTTGATCTTCAGTGCTTCACTTCTGACATATGTAATCTCTGCTCTTATGGGCAAACCCGATTGGGGAGAGATAGGATCGGCCATTGTAAGACCGGGTATTGAACTTAACACACAGAGCCTTACTATTATAATAGCTCTTGTGGGCACCACTATAGCACCATGGATGCAGTTTTATATGCAGTCGACAGTTATTGAAAAAGGGCTGTCAATAAAAAACTACCGGTTTACTGTAATTGATATCGTTGTGGGATGTGTCATCACTGTCGTTGTTGCATTCTTTATTATGGTAGCCTGCGGATCAACACTGTACCCGAACGGCATTGTCATTAACGAGGCAAAGGATGCTGCCCTGGCCCTGAAACCCCTGGCAGGGGAACTCGCATCCCAGGTTTTTGCTTTCGGGCTCTTCGTGGCCTCAGTATTTTCAGCAACTATCCTGCCGCTGGCGACCTCATTCTTCATATGTGAAGCATTTGGCTTTGAGACCGGCCTTGATAAGACATGGAGCGAAGCCAGGGAATTCTATTCCCTGTATACAGGGATTATTATCCTTTCTGTACTTATAATCCTGATGCCCAATGCCCCTCTGATTTCGATTTCAATCTGGTCACAGGTCCTCAACGGGATACTTTTGCCCGTGGTTCTTGTAAGTATGATACT
>CAZXSW010000041.1:0-21793 GCA_964642615.1 uncultured Rikenellaceae bacterium
TCATTCTGGTTTTCAGCCGTCGAAGGAGAGGTATATGCCACATCGTCACTCTTTACAGCCCTTGTCTTCTGGGCAATCCTGAAATGGGAGGATGTTGCCGATGAAGAATTTTCCGACCGCTGGCTTATCCTCATAGCATTTCTCATGGGACTGTCGATAGGTGTGCATCTGCTTAACCTGCTTGCCCTGCCGGCTATAGTCCTGGTATATTACTTCAGAAAGTTTGAATTCACATGGAAGGGTTTTGCCTTTTCAATTGCCCTGTCGCTTATAATACTTGCCCTTCTCATGTACGGGATCATGCCCGGAGCTGTTACAATCTCATCGTGGTTCGAACTGATGTTCGTAAACTCAATGGGGATGCCACGCAACAGCGGAATGATATTCCATGCACTGCTTATAACTGTATTCTTCGCGGCTGCAATAAAAACTTCCCTGGTGTCGGTCAGCAGAGTCAGATTCGGATCGCTTGCCATAGGAGCATTTCTGGCTTCGGGGATCTGGGTCATTTCAGGATCCTTCCTGCTCAACCTGATAATGCTGCTTATAACGGCAGGAGTAATCTGGTACATCTCGGGAGTTAGCCGGAAGGTTCTTAACACAGCCCTTACAGCTGTGGCAGTGGTCCTTATCGGATACTCTACTCAGGCTATAATAGTAATCAGGGCATCGGCAAACCCTCCGCTTAATGAGAACAGTCCCGACAACCCCTTCAGCCTCCTTTATTTCTTAAACCGCGAGCAGTACGGACAGCGTCCTCTGGTGCACGGACAGTATTATAATGCCCCGGTTCTTGACTATAGTTATGGCAAACCCAAATATGTATATGAGAACGGCAAATACATAATAAGCAGCAGAAACCTCGAAAGAGTATATGATGAGCGTTTCCTTACACTGTTCCCCAGGATGTGGAGTGAGCAGAGCGATCATGTTCAGGTGTATGAGGAATGGGGAAAAGTGAGAGGAACCCCCGTTCAGGTTACCGACCAGTCGGGAAACAGGGAAGTCATAAGGAGACCACGTTTCGGAGAGAACCTACGTTTCATGTTCTCGTACCAGTTCGGCTACATGTATTTCAGGTACTTCATGTGGAACTTTGCGGGTAAACAGAATGATACCCAGGGTACAGGAGGAGGGATTAACGGTAACTGGATAACAGGCCTCAGCTTCCTTGACAAACCAAGGACAGGAAGCTCTGATCTGCCAGGTGACCTGGGAACGGATACCTCGCGGAATAAATATTACCTTCTGCCTTTTATCCTGGGCTTTGCCGGATTCTTTTATCACCTTAACCGCGACAACAGGAACTGGTGGATCATCTTCCTGCTTTTCATGATGACAGGACTGGCTATCGTATTTTACCTTAACCAGTATCCCAATCAGCCAAGGGAAAGGGATTATGCCTACACAGGATCGTTTTACTTCTTTGCTGTATGGATAGGGCTCGGTGTGCTTGCCCTTTTCGGGGCATTATCAAAACTTACGGGCGAAAAGACTGCGGCCCTGGCTGCAGGACTACTGTGTTTTTTCGCCGTACCGGTTGTAATGGGTGCTGAAAACTGGGATGACCACGATCGTTCGGGGAGATACCTGACACGCGACGTGGCCTTCAACTATCTTAATTCATGTGCCCCCGGAGCCATACTCTTTACAAATGGCGACAACGATACCTTCCCGCTGTGGTATGCCCAGGAGGTTGAAGGTATGAGAACCGATATCAGGGTCTGTAATCTGATGCTCCTTAATACAGACTGGTATATAAACCAGATGAAATGGAAGACTTATGAGTCGGAACCACTGCCCGTCAGCCTTCCTGTTCAGAAATACTACGACGGAGTGAACAACCAGGTGTTTATTGTCGAGAAAACAGAAGATCCGGTCGACATAAAAACCATTATCGAATGGGTAAAAAGCGATAATCAGGCAACCAAAGTAAGGGTTTCGGCCGAAGAGATACTCGATGTCATACCTTCAAGGACCATAAGGATACCTGTCGATTCAGCCCGCGTAATAGCTTCGGGTACTGTTAAACCCGAGGATGCAGATAAGATAGTACCCTATATTGATATCACCCTTACAGGTAACTCCATACTCAAGAGCCAGCTTATGGTTCTGGATATTCTTGCACACAATGAGTGGGAGCGGCCCATATATTTCGTATCGGGTTATCATGCCGATGCCATGGGACTGGAGGAATATTTCCAGCTTGAGGGAATTGCTTTCAGGCTGGTCCCCATCAGGTCGGAGAATAACAGCTGGGTCGACTATGGAAGGGTCGAAACAGATATTCTGTACGATAACCTTATGAATAAATTCGTATGGGGCGGAGCCGCCGATGAGAATGTAAACCTCGACTACCATCACCGCCGGACATTAATAGTTCTGAAAGCCAGGCTCAGCTATGCACGTCTGGCCAAAACCCTTGCATCAGAAGGGAAATTTGAAAAGGCAACAGAAGTTCTCGATCGCTGCATGGAGGTCATGCCCCTTGAGAGAATACCATACGATCCCTATGTCCCCGACCTTATTGAAGCTTATTTCATGGCAGGCATGAAGGAAAAGGCTCTTAAGATGTCAGGTGACCTTAGCAGTTATTATTTTGACAGGCTCGATTATTTCCTTAAACAGACACCTTACCTGGTTGCCTCTGCTGCCTATGAGATACAGACTGCCATACAATACACCTCAAAGGTGGCCAATTTCTGCCTTCTTAACGGAGAAAAGGAAGTTGCTGAAGAGATTACTGCCAGGATAGAATCATACTACGCCCGCTATGTGGGTAAGAGCCAGGCTGAGTAAACAAAAATGGCCTTGTCAGGCCATATGATTGTGATAACTGTTTACCTCCTGAAGGAGATATTTCTCAAGGAGACTGTAGACTTTGTCGGGGTACACAGGCTTTAAAATGAATTCGGTGCAACCGGCAATAAATGCTTCCGATCTTGTCTGTTCCGATGAGTAGGCGGTTATCATCACAGCCGGAACATTTCTGTGTTCCTTTCGAAGAGTCCTTATACAATCAATACCGTTGACAAGCGGAACAAGAAAATCCATTATGACCATGTCAAATTCAGACCCCGGGGCTTTGATGTATTCAACAAATTCCTTGCCTGTACGAAAAACTTTAACCCCCGCTCCGGTTGTATGCAGCAGGGTCTCATAATATCTTATTGACGGAATGTCATCCTCAACAATTACTATCGTTTTCCCTTTTAAGTCTAAGTTATTGATATTCAGGGTCATTATTTGGACTTGATTTCTTTTATAAAAATACAACTTGCTAACGACGCCAACTACTTAAAAAATCGCAATTATAAACAACTTATCAACAATCGTGCCTTAAGTCACATCCATGTGTTTGTATAAGTGCTGTTAAATATGCAATTTCGTAATAATGATTGAATAATCGGATGTTTTTAAATATCTCTCACAGGGTATTTGCATTTTTTTTGCCCCAGCTGCATAATATCATGGAAAGTGATAACTGCCAGGCTGTTTTAGCCTTTTTTACTGCATCGTGGGTACTTCCAATCCTTCTGATTGCGGGTTTGACGGCAGTTTTGTTCTGTCTTTTTCTTCTCAGAAGAAGCCTGACGTCTGCTTCCCGGGATGAGAAGAATGATATAGTTGCCGGACGGGTTACTGCTGAGGTGGAAGCCAGGCGTAGCAGCCCTGATGTAAATCACGATGGCGACACTGTTGTATACATCCGTAGCATCCAGGATGCACTTTTATCCTCGTCGGGGCCAGCCATCGGCGAACCAGGGCATTTTATTCTCTTCAGGCCTCTCGAGGCTGTCAGTGGTGATTTCTACTGGATACACAGAGTTGGCGGCAGGCAGATCATTGTAGTGGCCGACTGTACAGGTCACGGCCTTCACGGAGCTCTTCTGAGCATACTGGGGATGACTCTTCTTAACCGTATTGTGACAGTTGAAATGATATACAGGCCAGATGAGATACTAGGGCATCTGCGCGATGAAGTTATCAGGGCGCTGAACCGCGACACCGTTGATGATCCTGTTCGGGAAGGGATGGATATGGCTGTGTGCTCCTTTGATAATGAAAAAGGAACGCTTCTTTATTCAGGAGCCAACAGCCCCCTGTATCTTGTGAGTGAGGGCCGGCTCGTTCATTACCGTCCCGATAAAATGCCCGTTTCGGTTCATTACAGAATGGACCCTTTTACCCTTCACACAGTTGAATTGAAAAAGGGTGATACCTTCTATATCTTATCAGATGGTTACACTGACCAGCCCGGAGGTACCGGTAAGAGAAAGTTCATGTCGGAACACCTTAAAAAGATGCTTGTTGAAATGGAGGGGTTACCCCTGGACAGTCAGAGGGAAAGACTTGACTCAGCATTCCTGGAATGGAAGGGAGAGAATCCCCAGATAGATGATGTTACAATTCTGGGGGCACGTTACTAACGGCATTCCCATTTTGTTACCGTATTACCTATTCTAACATCGTCCATGGCTTCAATGGCGATGAGTTCAGCATCACAGTATTCCTCCTCCCCCAGATCGTGATCATAATCGCCGTCAACATATACCACCTGTTTGCATATCTTACAGGTCCCCAGCGATTCGCATGAGGTGAAAGTTATTGTGACAGTCAAAAGAAAGGCAAGGTAAAGTAGTGTCCTTTGCATAATTCATGAATTTTCAGCTCAAAATTATAAAATCCCTTTATCTGCGTGCAGGGGTTTAAGAAAATTAATGGTATTTTGATGCAACAATTTCAAAATACATCTGTCATTAGTTTGAAATTGATTAGAAAGAAACAGATTAAATACGGAAAGCCATGGAAGGAACAAAAATGAAAAAACATGTGACGGTCGTCGGAGCAATACATATCGGATTCGGTGCTCTTGGCCTGCTGGGTGCTTTTGTAGTATTCTTTGCCCTCAGGTTTGCAAAAGGATTTGTTGCCAATGAGGAGATCCCCAGTATGGTACTCAACTTTCTTTCCCTGAGCCTGCCTTTACTGGTGGGCTTCATGTCGACACTCGGACTTGTCGGAGGGATGGGATTGCTATCTTTTCAGCCCTGGGCAAGATACCTTGTCATCGTTGTGGCTGCTCTGGGCTGTCTCAACATTCCCATAGGTACTCTCAAGGGTGTTTACTCCCTTTGGGTGCTTTTGCAGGATGAGACCGTGAAGATGTTTGAAAAAAACAACCCTGATTCCGGTTCTCTTCAGGTATAACCCCGCGCAGGACTCTTAAGGGATTTCAACATATTACAGCAGGGGAGGATCTACGGGGTCCTCCCCTGTGCTGTTTATATCTCCCTCCTTTTTGTTTCCTCCCTTTAACAGACTGACCTTATAAGCCGGGGTTATTCTTTTTGCCTATCCAGTGCACGGTTTTATTTTTCACTGCTATATTTGCCATAAGGGATTCGTCTCCCTTATTAAATTGCAGACCTATGAGTGAAAATAACAAGATCATTTTTTCTATGAACCGCGTGGGAAAGACTTTCCCCCCGCACAGGCAGGTTCTGAAGGATATTTCCCTTTCCTTCTTCCTTGGCGCCAAGATAGGCATAATCGGGCTTAACGGATCGGGTAAATCAACCCTTCTCAAAATCATTGCCGGAGTTGAAAAGGAATATCAGGGTGAGGTGACTTTCCTGCCCGGATACACTGTCGGACACCTTCCTCAGGATCCTCTTTTGGATGAGACCGGAACAGTAAGGGAGATCGTTGAAGAGGGGGTGCAAGGAATTATGGGTGTTATAAAGGAATATGAAAATATAAACCAGAGTTACGGCGATCCGGAGGTCTATGAGAATCCCGATAAGATGCAACAGCTTATGGAACGCCAGGCTGAGTTGCAGGAAAAAATAGATTATCACGATGGCTGGAATATTGAGCATAAACTCGAAAGGGCCATGGATGCCCTCAGATGTCCCGAAAGTGACCAGAAAATAAGTATCCTGTCGGGAGGGGAGAGGAGGAGGGTCGCCCTCTGCCGCCTTCTTCTGAGCCAGCCCGATATCCTGCTTCTTGATGAGCCGACTAACCACCTCGATGCTGAATCGGTCAGATGGCTTGAAACAACTCTTAACCAGTACCACGGAACAGTTATCTGTATAACCCACGACAGGTATTTCCTCGATAATGTTGCCGGATGGATACTTGAGCTCGACAGGGGTGAAGGCATCCCATGGAAGGGTAACTATTCGTCGTGGCTCGAACAGAAGACCTTACGTCTCGAGGTAGAGGAAAAAGGTAATGTGAAACGGCGCAGGATCCTTGAACGCGAGCTCGAATGGGTAAGGATGTCTCCCAAAGCCCGTCATGCCAAATCAAAAGCCAGGCTCGGTGCCTATGAAAACCTCCTTAACCAGGATGTCAAAACCAAGGAGGAAAAGCTTGAGATCTTCATCCCCAACGGACCCAGGCTGGGCGACAAGGTGATAAGAGCAACAGGGGTGTCAAAGTCGTTCGGCGACAAACTTCTGTTTGAGGATCTTGAGTTTAACCTGCCTCCCAACGGCATAGTCGGAGTGATCGGTCCAAATGGTGCGGGCAAAACAACGCTCTTCAGGATGATAATGGGCCAGGAAAAGGCTTCGAAGGGGAGTTTTGAAACCGGAGAAACAGTTGTCATCGGGTATGTCGACCAGGCACATGCTGCAATCGATCCGGCAAAAACAGTATACGAAGTCATTTCATCGGGACAGAATGATATAATGGTGGGCAACAGGCTGGTCAATGCCAGGGCTTATGTCTCGCGATTTAACTTTACAGGTGCCGACCAGGAGAAGAAATGCGGGGTTTTGTCGGGTGGTGAAAGGAACAGGCTCCACCTGGCTCTTACCCTTAAATCGGGAGCCAACGTGTTGCTTCTCGACGAACCTACAAACGACATTGATGTGAATACGCTGAGAGCCCTTGAAGAAGGTCTTGAGAACTTCGCGGGATGTGCCGTTATAATCTCCCACGACAGATGGTTCCTCGACAGGGTGGCCACCCATATCCTGGCTTTTGAAGGTGATTCAAAAGTGGTATGGTTCGAAGGCAGCTATTCCGAATATGAGGAGAACTACCGCCTTAGGGTCACCGATACCACCCCTGTGAGGATAAGATATAAGAAAGTCGTTTAGACTGCTTCCGGGAAGCTGAAAAAAATTAAAAGGGCAGGGTCCGCAGAAAGCGAATTCCTGCCCTTTCAATATAATAAAGGATCAAAGCTGTATCTCCAGTGCTTTCTTTGTCACTTCGGGTGTCGTCAGTCCCCGGTCGCCAAGCCTTACCCAGCGCCTTGCCCTGAACCTTTCCACTATTTCATCTATACTCTCCTGCCCTATGTCATAGGCGCTCAGTCTTACAGGAACATCGAGCGATTCAAAGAACTCCTCAGTCTTCCTGATGGCCTCATCAATACGCTCATCTTCACTGCCCGATCTGATGTTCCAAACACGTTCCGCATACTGAAGAAGCTTTTCTTTCTTCTCCTCCCTGAGAACCCTCCATAACCCCGGCAAAACAATGGCAAGGGTCCTTCCATGATCGACACCGTGAAGACAGGTGATCTCGTGCCCAATGCTGTGCACCGACCAGTCACCGGGTACCCCTGAGCCAATAAGACCGTTGAGAGCCATGGTTGCACTCCACATGAGGTTAGCCATTGCATCGTAATCGGCAGGATTGGCATAGACCACCGGCCCGGTTTCGATAAGTGTAAGAAGAATACCCTCAGCAAACCTGTCCTGTAAGGGTGCATTCGCCGGATAGGTAAGATACTGTTCAATGACATGGATAAAGGCATCAACAACCCCGTTGGCAACCTGTTTCCTGGGAAGAGTCCCTGCCAGTTCAGGCATCAGAACCGAGAACTGAGGAAATGAATATGGCGAAGCAAAGGAGAACTTCTCGTTTGTCGAATTCCTGCTTATGACAGCCGTCTTGTTCATCTCGCTGCCCGTGGCTGGAAGGGTGAGTATAGTCCCGAAAGGAAGAGAAGCCGTAACAGGTGTTTTCTTTGAAAGAATGTCCCAGGGATCCCCTTCTCCAAAAAGAGCCGCTGCTCCTATAAACTTAGTGGCATCGAGTACTGATCCGCCTCCAACGGCAAGAAGAAAATCAACTTTCTCTTTCCTTACAACTTCAACAGCCTTCATAGCCGTCTCATAAAGCGGATTGGGCTCAATACCCCCGAAATCAACTGTCCGGTATCCCTTAAGCACCTCTTTTACCTTATCGTAAAGACCCGTCCTGATTATGCTTCCACCGCCATAAATAATCATCACCTTATTATCCGCAGGGATCTGGGTGGTGAGTTTTCCCAGCTGATCTTTCCCGAAAAAAATCTTAACGGGATTGTAAAATTCGAAATCTGTCATATCTGATGTTTTATTGTTTCCAGCAATCAATATAACAACAAAATCTGAAAAATTGTTGACTAAAAATAATTGTTGGTCCTCGTAAACGTATTTTTTAACTATAAACATCATAACTTTACTTATTAAACCGCTTCTGGTGTTACTGTAAATTTCAGACTATGGAATCTGTTTATCCTGAATCATTTGCAAGGTTCTATGACTCCTTGTACCATTTCCACAGGGATAGTGTGGATAGTGAGTTTTTCCTCGGCGAAATAAAAAAATGCAGAGGGAGGGTACTTGAGATAGGCGCCGGTACAGGAAGGTTTTTTTCTGCAGCCCTTAACAGCGGTGCCGATATCTACGCCATAGATATAAGCCGGCCCATGCTCGATGTCCTTGTTGCGAAGATACCTCCCGGTCAGGAGTTCAGGGTATCCCTTCAGAACATAGTATCCTTTGGCTTTGACTTCAGGTTCGACCTTATTATTGCTCCTTTCCGGGTGATGATGCATCTTATTGAAAAGTCGGACCAGATGAAGGCTCTCGACAATGTCTTCAACCATCTCAATCCAGGGGGCAGATTTATCTTTGATACTTTTGTACCCGATCTCAAACCCCTGATCAATGGTCTTGATCAGGTTACAGATTTTGATGGCGAATATATAAAGGGAAAAAGGCTAAAAAGGGTTGTCTCAACGGTTCCAGATACCTTTAACCAGATTATAAACATACATTTTCATCTCGAATGGGATGAGAATGACTGTAAGAAATCAGACGACTGGCATACAAGACTTCGCTATTATTTCAGATTCGAACTTGAACACCTTGTTGAACGGTCAAAGTTCGGGAAATATCGGATTACGGGCGACTATCTGGGCAACCCCCTCAGCAGCTCCTCGAAGGACTTTATTGTTGAATGTGAAAAGACCGGCTAATTCGTGTATATTGTTTAACTTGTATATCATTTTTTTGACCTTTGAAAATTCCGGATTGAGACTATTGAAAAGCTTTTTTTTGATAATGAAATAAAAAGACTTATGTTCAAATTCAGACTGATTATTATCTTCTTTTCTGTTGCACTTATTATTGTTCATCTTATTTTACTGGATTACAGCGATCTCTTCTCCCGGACCAACCTCGGATCATTGCTGGGTATCGTCGCAATGATACTTATTATCCTGTCTATGATTCTGTCAAACCGGCATGAAGCCCGGAACCGGAATTAATGTTTCATCTGATCAAACCTGAATTATGGATTCCAAATCTTCTCCTGCAATCATTTTCTTTACCCTGTTGCTGTTCCTCACTGTCCTGCCTGCCATCTCACAGGCTCCTGATAAGGATCCAGGTAGCATTGCAAACCTTATTATAAGTGATCTATTATCCCGACCCGGGTTTATGATGTACCAGACTCCCGGGGTGACTGCTGTCCATTATGCAGAGGTATGTGCGGCATACGGGGCAATAAAATATTGTGGAATGACAGGGGATAGGGAAACCATGGCTGACCTGATAACCCGCTATGAACGCGTTACAACTGAAAAAATACCTAACACGGCCAATCATGTTGATGTAAATGTTTACGGGATCCTTCCCCTCGAGGTTTTCATTCAGACTAAAGACACAGCATATCTGCGGCAGGGACTTTTTTTTGCAGATGGCCAGTGGAAAGATCCCCTGCCTGACGGACTTACTCCGCAGACAAGGTACTGGATAGATGATATTTATATGATCGGCATCCTTCAGGTTCAGGCTTACAGGGCCACAGGTAGCATGATTTACCTGGAAAGGGCTGCCCTGGAAATCGATTCATACGTCAGGAAACTTCAGCAACCCAATGGTTTGTTTTTTCATGGCACAGAGGCCCCTTTCTTCTGGGGCAGGGGGAATGGCTGGGTTGCAGCCGGCTTTGCTGAACTGCTTTCCGTCCTTCCTGAAAAGAATCCCCATTACCCCTCGATACTGAATGCCTATAAAAAGATGATGAAGACCCTTCTTGATAACCAGGCTGAAGATGGGATGTGGAGACAACTGATTGATAACCCCGGGTCGTTCAGGGAAACATCGTCCACTGCAATGTTCGGATTTGCAATGTCGCTGGGAGTAAGGAAAGGCTTGTTGCCTGAAGACCCATATACAACGGCATATCTTAAAGCCTGGAACGCCCTTACCGGATACATCGGCGAGGATGGGAAAATAAGGGAGGTCTGTGTGGGTACGGGGCAAAGCAAAGACATGGAGTTTTATCTGACCAGACCAAGAGTAACAGGAGATCTTCACGGGCAGGCCCCCGTGCTGTGGTTTGCCGGTATCCTCAGCGGACAATGAAATATATGATAATCCCGATCAGGAAAAGGAAGAGCAATAAGTTCATTTCTCATAGACAATACTTATTAAAAATAAAATGTCAGACAAGCCAAAAATAGAAGCAATTTTAAGCGGTAACGATTTTTCTGATTTCAGGTGGATAGATCCAAAGGATATAGTGGTTGCCCGGTGGGTGAGGGTCAAATGTATTTTCGGATGCGCTGACTACGGACTGGGGACCTGCCCTCCCAATACGCCTGAGGTAAGTGAGTGCGAGAAGTTCTTCAGGGAATACAGCAGCGCAATACTTATCAGGCTTAGCAAGTTTGCTGATAAGGATCATTATCCTTCCGCCTGGTCAAGGGAAATGACTGAAAAGCTGCTTGGTGCGGAAAGGAAAATATTCCTTTTGGGTTACCAAAAGGTCTTTTTGCTTAACCAGACCTGCTGCTCTTTATGTAACGATTGTCCTGGCACAAGATCTGCCTGCCGGGACAAGAAAAAGGCAAGACCCAGTCCCGAGAGCTTTGCAGTTGATGTTTACCAGACAGTAAGGAAGGCCGGACTTGAAATAAATGTGGTTGCAGGCAACCCCGCGGAGATGAACCGGATTGCTATACTAATGGTTGAATAGGTATCCAGCCATATGTATTGTCTGTAATCAGAATCATTCTTCCGGGATCGACACTCTCACGTTTTTGGGAAATTATTATTTTAGCCATGATAATATATTTATGCAAAATCACACTTACTTATATAAGTATATAATCGCAGTTCAGATATAGATTTATACAGTTGTTAGTTATGAATAGATTTTTGATTAAACAGGCTATCTTTTTACCTCTTGTCTATTTTGGTTTTATTTTCGTGGCAGGTTTTTTTGCTGACGACTACAGCCATCTGGGTCAGCATGCAAGTGAATTAGGAATAAATACAAATAAAGCAGCATCTTTTCTGTTCCAGACAGGCATAGTCTTAACAAGCTTATCATTATTTGGATTGTCTTTGGGGTTGAGATTAAGGTTCGGGAACAGATTTACTCTTTTTCCTCTTCTTGTATTTTTCTTCGGGGTCACTTTCATTTTTGGAGCATTATTCCCGATCGGATCACCATGGCACGGCCTTTATGGTTTGGGATTATTCATAATGATAACACCTTATGTTTTCCTTTATGAATTAAAGGACTTGTCACAAAAAAAGACTTTGCATGTCTTGTCAATCATCGCCGGATTATTGATGTTTTTTTATTTATGGTCTATGGTGGCCGGATTGGATCCCCTGGATTATCGTGGATTGACCCAGAGGTTATTTGGTATAGTTGTCTTTGGATGGTTTTCCCTGATTTCTTATCATCTTAATTCCATATTGAAGAGAAACCTGAATTGACTGTTTTTCACGATTTCAGCCTGTCCTATCTTTAATTAAAAAAGAATGCCCTGGTTCTCCTTACCGGGAAATTGTGTATATTTATTTTGAGCACCGGGAATCTTATCAGTACCAAAACTGAAAAACCATGATCAGGATCAGAAAGATTACCAATCCCTTTATTGAAGCCAATAAAACAAGGATTGAAGAGGTAAGGGAGATTATGATAAAGCAGTTCCCTGCCATTTCTGAAAAGAAGGCATCAGAATTCATTGAACAGCTTACTGATCCGCTGAAATATAAGTCGCTGACTTCAGTATTCGTTGCTGAGGACATACATAACAGGCTGAAGGGTTTTGCCATTCTGCTCTATATGCCTGATATCAATTTCTGCTATCTCGATTTCATAGCCGTCAATCCGGGCAAATCATCCTCAGGTACCGGCGGCGCCTTATACCAGAGGATAAAGGAAGAAGCCATTTCACTCGGTTCAGCCGGTATCTTTTTCGAATGTCTGCCAGATGATCCTGAACTTTGTAACGATAAAAGCCTTCTTGAAGATAACAGGAAAAGACTTGCTTTTTATGAAAGGTTTGGCGCCAGGCCTGTGATCAATACCAGATACGAAACCAGGGTAAAGCCTGAAGACGATTGTCCCCCTTACCTGGTTTTTGACAGCCTGGGGGCTACCACGGGACTGGGCAGAAAAAAGCTTAAAAGCATAATTCGTGCCATCCTGGAAAGGAAATATGGTGACTATGTCGATGAGAAATATATAAAAATGGTTGTTGCCAGCGTAAAGGATGATCCGGTACGCCTGCGGCCCTTTTTATACAAAAGGAAGCCGGAGAAAGCCGGAATTCAATCAGATGGCAACAAAGCGAGGATATTGCTGTATATAAACGAGAAACATCTTATTCACCATGTAAAGGAACGAGGATATGTTGAGTCTCCGGTGAGGATAAAAAGCATTAAAAAAGAATTGATTAATACGGAGATGTTTCTTGAAAAAAAGCCGGGGAAGTATCCTGAGAAATATATATTAAGTGTTCATGACAGGGGTTATTTTGAATATTTCAGGACTGTTACTGAAAAAATACCTGAAGGACATTCCGTATATCCCTATGTGTTTCCGGTCCGCAATGCAGTTCGCGCACCCAAAGAGCTTTCGGTACGGGCAGGCTACTATTGCTTCGACACCTTCACTCCAATCAACAGGAATGCCTTTATAGCTGCAAAAAGCGGAGTCGATTGTGCCTTATCCGCTGCCGATGAACTTATTTCAGGCAGGCCGGCTGCCTATGTCCTTACCCGGCCTCCGGGGCATCATGCTGAAAAAGCCCTTTTCGGAGGCTTCTGTTATTTCAATAACTGTGCAATCGCAGCTGAACGTCTCAGCAGTATGGGTAAGGTTGCCATCCTCGACATCGACTATCACCATGGCAACGGTCAGCAACAGATCTTTTACGGCCGAAATGATGTACTAACAATATCAGTTCACGGGCATCCTTCTTTTGCCTATCCGTATTTCTCGGGTTTCGGTGATGAAAAGGGAGAGGATGATGGTCTGGGATTCAACTACAACTTCCCGCTTCCTGAAACTATTTCCTACGCCACCTACTATAACATTCTTGTCAGGTGTTCCGGTATCATCCGCAGATTCAGCCCTGATTTCCTTGTAATAGCCCTTGGTTTTGATACTGCCAAGAATGATCCGACAGGAACCTGGGAATTTACTTACTCTGATTTTTTCAGGACCGGAACCCTATTGGGAAGCCTTAAGATCCCTGCCCTTATAATCCAGGAGGGCGGATATAAAACCAACACACTGGGGATCTATGCAAAACACTTCTTCAACGGGTATTACAGCAGCAGGTTCCTGAGTAAATCCGGTAAGGCCTCACCGATGTCTGAAAATGGTAAGGTGTGAAGACCTGGATTCTGATTACCTTAACTCAGTTTTCATTTATCCCTGAACAGGGATGGTAATTATGATTCAAACCAGCTGTATATTTGTCACATGAAACCACGAATCAAGATCTGCTGTATCCAGAGTATTGAAGAGGTCATGACGGCAATAGGGCTTGGCGCTTCTGCCGTTGGACTGGTGGCCAGGATGCCGAGTGGTCCTGGTCCCATTACTGATGACCAGATCAGAGAGATAGCCTCAGCAGTGCCACCTCCCATAGCAACCTTTCTTCTAACCAGTGAGACATCTGTGCCGGAGATCATTAAGCATCATCAAAGAACCAACACAAACACTATCCAGATAGTTGATGCACTGTCGTCGGGTACCCACAGACAGCTGAAGGAAGCATTGCCCTGTGTAAAGATTGTGCAGGTGATACATGTAATCGACGATTTCTCAGTGAGAGAAGCTGTTAAGATTTCGGGACTGGTAGATGCCATTTTACTCGACAGCGGGAATCCCAACCTGCCTGTAAGGGAACTTGGGGGAACGGGCAGAGTGCATAACTGGAAGCTGAGCCGGCAGATAAGGATAAACGCCTCGTGCCCTGTATTCCTTGCCGGCGGACTGAGACCTGAAAACGTCAGTGAAGCTGTTGAGGCAGTCGAACCATTCGGTGTTGATGTATGCAGCGGAGTAAGGACCAACGGGAAGCTTGACAGTGAGAAACTGCGAAAGTTCATGGATATAATCCTTGCCTTCCGTTGACAATACCTTTTATCCCCGATGTACCTTACGGCTCTTCCTAATAACTTAAAGGGATGTATTATAGGGCATTCACTTATGGAATGACCGGTTCTCATCCGGTTTCAGGAAAAAAAAACGCATTCTCCTGTTTAAGGTAAGAATGCGTCTTTGTTGACCCACCAGGGCTCGAACCTGGACTCTTCAGAACCAAAATCTGACGTGTTGCCAGTTACACCATGGGTCATCAGAATATTTGGCGCTGCAAAAATAGAATTTTTTCTTAAATGTGATGGCAGGCCCTGAAACAGCAGGCAAATAATTTAATCCAGAACAGGTTCTGCCAGAATTGAATCATAAACAGATTTTGTCATGCCTTCAACTTCAATAACGTAAAAAGGACAATCCAGAAGGGACTTAAAGATATATCCGAGTTCACTCATATCGTCATCCCCCTTTTCATAATACCAGTTCACCTTTACCTTTCCTGCAAGCCCGGGTTTCACAGAAAGCTCACGCAGAATGGTAAAGATCCATTTGGTCGATGTGGTATTGATGTACTCGAAACCCGCATCAATCCTGGTCACATCATCGTAACTCCCTGAATGATTAATAATCCACTCATATACAGAACGGTAAAACTCTCCTGGATTCTCGGGGATCGATCGACCCATTATAAAAATGCGCCCGGGTTCCATAACAATCCATGGCGTTCTCCTTGTAGGTTCTGTAATAAGTTTTTCCGGATGTTTCATATTATTCCAACATCATCAAATGTCCTCCTGAAACCGGGTCTTTACCCATATCATCCTTTTATTCCACAGGATGGATTAAACATGTGTGGAGACTGTAAAAATAGGAAAAAGAGTCAATTGAACAAAAATTAACGGCAAGGATTATTTCCGAAAAGGGTTGGTTCACTGTCTTCCCATAGGGTCGGATGCTCATCATCAAACCTACGGATGATGGCTTTCATTATTGTCTCCCTCATGAATTCCGATTTGTTTTTGACCCTGTAACGGTTACAATAGATCCCCAAAGCCTTCATTTCACGGTTGTTAAGCATGAGCGACAAGCGGTTGTTCCTTTTCAGTTTTTCAGCCTTATATGATAATCGCTTCAAACGGTATGGTTAAGATTCAGATGCTAATTTATAAAAAGCTTAAATGCACATTTCCGGCCATTTGATTAGTTTTTAACACGTAGTGAAGACTTTTTTTTTAAGTCTTTGTCCCATTGCCTGATAGATTATTTAAAACTTTTCAGCAAAGCCTGTTCCGGTGCTGTGTTCCGTAATCCACTGACACCCTTTTTACCATGCTCCTGCCTTCACTTTCTGGCTATCTGCAAAAAGAAATAATTTATTCTGTTTCAGATATTATTTATCTTCGTAGACTTATTTGAAGAAATAATTGTGAAAAGTTCGACCTGTATGCAACGTAACATTGATTATTACGTATTTGAAATGAGTATATACTTTGATATTTCCAATACCTGACTTTATGATGAAAAAAATTCCCGGTTTGATTGTTCTGTTGTTCTCTTTTTTTACTGCATCTGTTTCAGGGCAGCAGAAGATCTGGACTCTCGAGGAGTGTATCAGGCATGCCATCGATAATAATATCCAGATCAGGCAGCAGATTATCCAGACAAAGTACCAGGAGAATACCCTGGACCTTGCAAAATTAAAGCTTCTTCCAACACTAAACGGACAGGCTTCTCATAACTATTCTTTCGGAAGAGCCCTTGATGAAACAACTTACCAGTTTACGGAGGAACAGAATGTACAGTCAAATAACTTCTACCTGGGAGGATCACTCAGTCTGTTCAACGGACTGCAGAATTACAACAACATAAGGAAAAGCCGCATTGATCTTCTTGCCGGCAATGAGGACCTTAAGGCCATCCAGGATAATATAGCTCTGAGCGTTGCTCTGGGCTACCTGCAGATCCTGCTTAACAGGGAACTTGTTTCTGCCACAGGCAACCAGCTTGACATTACAAAGCAGCAGATTGAAAAAACAAAGAAGCTTGTAGATGCAGGAAGCGTGGCTATCGGGAACCTTCTTCAGATAGAAGCCCAGGCTGCCCAGGAGGAGCTGCAGCTTATCAACCTCCAGAACCAGCTCGATATTTCCGTACTTAACCTTACCCAGCTGCTTGAACTGGAAACTCCGGTTGGTTTCGACCTGGTGGTACCTGAGATCTTTGTTGATGCCAAAGCTATCATATCTGATAATGTTGATGAAGTATTCAACATTGCCCTGGGAAACAGACCCGAGATCAGAAGTTCACAGCTCAGGCTTGAATCGAGCGAATACGATCTGAAGATAGCAAGGGGAGGAAGAAGTCCAAGGCTGTCGCTGAACCATTCAATAAGTACAGGCTATTCGGATATCCGTAAAAGGGTGGTAGGTATAGATCCCCTCACCGGTCCCGTTTATGGCAGCTATTCCTTTGCCGACCAGGTAAGCGATAACATAAGCTATGGCGTGGGATTCACCCTGAGTATTCCGGTTCTTAACAACTGGCAGGTTAACAAGACTATCTCGAACTCAAAACTGGCTATTGAAAACAACAGTTTTGCACTCGAGGGAAGCAGAAAACAACTTTACAAGAACATACAGCAGGCCCTGGCTGATGCCTCGGCTGCACTTAAGAAATACAATGCCAGCATGAAGGCTGTTGAGTCGGCGGAGGAATCGTTCCGTTACTCTGAACAGCGCTTCAATGTAGGGATGATAACTCCCGTCGACTATAATGCCTCCAAAACTCAGTTACTCAATGCTCAGTCGGATAATTCGCAGGCTAAATATGAATTCATTTTCAAAACAAAGGTCCTCGATTTTTATAAGGGGATACCACTCAGATTAAATCAATAACATAGTTAAGATACAGGTCATGAAAAACAATAAGTTGCTTAAGATATTGATCCCCGCCGCATTGGTGCTTATAGTTCTGGCAATCATCGGGAACAAGCAGGGATGGATAGGCAAGGGTGCAATGGTTAAGGTTGCCGTTGAGGATGCTAAAAAAAGAACCATCATTGAAACCATTACTGCCAATGGCAAGATCCAACCCGAGAAAGAAGTAAAGATCACTCCGGATGTCTCCGGGGAGATTGTCGAACTTACTGTGAGGGAAGGAGATTTCGTTGAGAAAGGACAGCTCCTTCTCAGGATTAAGCCCGATGTTTATATCTCACAGAGAGACAGGTCGGTGGCTGCCATAAACTCGGCCAGGGCAAGGCTGGCGCAAACCGAGGCCCAGTTCATTCAGGCCGAACTTTCTTTCAAAAGGACCAAACAGCTTTTTGAGGAACAGGCTATTTCGAAATCTGAATTTGAGCAGGCCGAAGCATCCTATTCGGTTGCCAGATCAGAGGTTGATGCTGCACGTTATTCAATAGTCAGTGCAGAAGCAGCTCTTAAAGAGGCTAATGAGAATCTAACCAAGACCTCGGTATATTCACCTATTTCAGGTACAGTATCAATGTTGCTTGTGGAGCTGGGTGAAAGGGTTGCCGGAACAGGTATGATGGCAGGTACTGAGATGCTTCGCATTGCCGACCTCACCAGGATGGAAGCCCAGGTGGAGGTCAATGAAAACGACATTGTCAGGGTTAACCTTGGCGATACGGCAATTATTGAAGCCGATGCCTATCTGAACGAGGAATTCAGTGGTATTGTAACGGAAATTGCAAACTCGGCAAAGACCACCGGAGTGTCGGCCGACCAGGTGACAAACTTCGATGTGAAGATCCTTATCCTGCCCGAATCGTACAACCACCTCGGGGGAGACGGAGGCGAAAACCCTTTCAGACCGGGAATGTCGGCCACTGTTGATATAAAAACCGAAACCAGACCTGATATCCTCACCGTTCCGATACAGGCCGTAACCACAAGAACTGATACTTCAAACGTGGTATACAAATCATCTGACGACGAGCTTAGAACTCTCCTGTTTATTACCGATGGTACCTATGCCCTTGCAAGAGATGTGAAAACCGGGATCCAGGATAACAGCTATATCGAGATACTCTCGGGAGTATCCGAAGGTGACAGGGTGATATCGGCTCCCTTTACAGCTATCAGTAGGAAACTATCCGACAGTACACTAGTTGAGATAGTTGATAAGGATGACCTTTTTTCGGAATAATATCTAACAGGTAATACCTTATGATACTATGTCTCGAGACATCTACCAGACTATGTTCTGTGACTTTGTGTGATAGGGATGGTGTGATTGCCCTGATGGAGAGTGAAGACAGTAAATCTCATGCCTCCCAACTTACACTTCTGGCTCAGGAAGTCATCAGATCGGCCGGCATCGCTGTAGGCGATCTACAGGCAGTTGCAGTGAGCCGGGGCCCCGGATCGTACACCGGACTGCGTATCGGTGTTTCCGTAGCCAAAGGGATTGCCTATGGAGCTTCAATACCGCTTATAGCAGCCGATACCATGCTTTCAATGTTCCATGGCATCAGCGGATACCTCACAGGTAATTTTGACCCTGGGCCGGCAGTACACTATGTCCCTATGCTTGATGCACGAAGGATGGAGGTCTACTATACCGTTTTTGACCCTTCGGGCAGAATAGTAAAGGAAACAGCCGCCGAGGTAATTACAGAAGAATCTTTTTCGGCTTTCCCTGATGATATGAGAATCGTTTTTTTTGGCGATGGCTCAGATAAATGCCGGGAAGTGATCAGGCATCCGGGAGCTTTTTTCTGCAGCGACTTCAGGATATCGGCAGCTCATATGTATTTACCTGTTAACCTGGCTTTTGAAGAGAAAAGATTTGAGGATGTAGCCTACTTTGAACCATTCTACCTTAAGGATTTTATTGCAACCAAACCTGTGAAGAATATTACTGGCAGCAAATTTGCTTTATGATCTTTAAAAAGTAAAGAAAGGTAAAGAAATGTACAGGATAATTTTCATTCAACTGGCGATGCTAATAACTCTTGTGGCTGAAGGACAGCAGATGTCATACAGAGTTGGTGAAAGGGTTGAATATTCAATAGGCTACGGAGTGATCCAGGGTGGCGTGGCCTCTCTCGAAATAGTTCCCGATACCTACATGGGAAAGGATGTATGGCATTCTAAACTTCTTGGTAGGACAACCGGCGTTGCCGATGCACTCTTCAGGGTTTATGATGTTTATGAAAGCTATATTGATCCCGCCACTGAACTGCCGCTACTCTCCATCAGGAACATATCTGAAGGCAGGTACCGTAAATATAATGAGGTCACTTTTGACCATAAGACCAGAAAGGACTCAGCAATTCTTACCTCTGACCTTACCGGCGTCCATATTACCCAGCAGGGGATACACGACATCCTCTCCTGTTTTTACTTTATCCGTAACCACTATCTTCCCGGTTATGATACCCTGAAAAGAGGCGATATGATAACCATCATGACCTGGTTTACAGACGAATTGTATCCCATCAAGATGAGATTCATGGGTGTTGAGGAGATAAAGACAAAGAACGGAAGGCTCAGATGTCTTAAGTTTAATCCTGTTACTGAGGTGGGCCGGCTCTTTAAAACCGAGGAAGATGTTACCTTCTGGTTCACTGCTGATAAAAATTTTTTACCGGTTAGGATTCGTTTTAATATATTTGTCGGGGCATTTACAGTTGAAATGGTAAAAGTGGAAGGACTTGCAAATCCGCTTGAATATAAAACGAAGTAATATAAACTTAAAAGAATAACAGAACCTTTATGGCTAGTACTGCAGATTTCAGAAACGGACTGGTGATTGAGTATAATGACGATCTTTGCGTCATTGTACAGTTTCAGCATGTTAAACCCGGCAAGGGACCGGCTTTTGTCAGAACAAAACTAAGGAGCCTTAAAACGGGAAGGGTCCTCGAAAATACCTTTTCCTCAGGTACAAAGGTCAATCTTGCCAGGGTTGAACGCCGGCCCTATCAATATCTTTACAAAGATGACGGCGGATACTATTTTATGCATCTTGAGACCTTTGAACAGATACATGTGGCTGAGGACCTCATCGAAAACCATGAATTTCTTAAGGAAGGGCAGAATGTTGAAGTGGTCATTCATGCCGATACAGATACTGTTCTTACAGTCGACCTCCCTCCCTTTGTCACTATGGAGGTTACCTATACCGAGCCCGGGCTCAGGGGTGATACTGCGACCAATACTCTTAAGCGGGCAACCATCGAGACGGGTAGCATTATTATGGTCCCCTTGTTTGTTAATACAGGCGATAAGATAAAGGTGGATACCCGCGACAGGTCATATGTTGAAAGGGTAAAAGCTTAAGCACCGATGAAGGGGGGAGGCGCATCCAAAAAACGGCTTCAGGTTTCCAGATTCAAACTGGATGCCCTTCTTGACCTTACTCTTTCGATAAACGCAAATATCCCGGCAGCGGAACTTCTTTTAAAGTATGAATCTATCCTCAGGGGCAGCCTTAAGATAGGGAAGATTCTTATTTTCAAGAGATCACCGGCCTGGGAGCCTATCCTTAACGCGGGATTCCCTCAAAACATAGCTGCTGCAGTCAATGTTGACAAGGACCTTATGCCCTTTTCTGACATAGCCTTTGTCACCGACGACTCTCATTTCCCTGGTGTTGATATTATAATTCCTGTCAGCAACAATAATGTTCTGCAGGCCTTTGTTCTGATAGGAGATATTGATGAAGAAGGGGAGCTGGTAAGCCCGGTTATCAAACACCTGAGGTTTATCCAGACTCTGTCAGGCATCATCGTTGTTGCCATTGAGAACATAAGGCTTTTCAACGAGAGCCTCAGGCAGGAAGCCCTCAGAAAAGAACTTGAACTGGCCGCCAGAATGCAGCAGATGCTGATCCCTGAAGATCTGCAGATGCCTCAGGGAAACCTTATAAGTGCCAGAGGCTTTTACTTCCCTCATTACGAAGTAGGAGGCGACTATTACGATTGTATAAGACTCTCACCACATAAAACAGGAATCTGCATTGCCGATGTCTCCGGGAAGGGAATGCCGGCAGCACTGCTGATGTCAAACTTCCAGGCCAGCCTGAGGGCTCTTTTCACTCACGATATAAGCCTTGTCAGTCTGGTTGAGAAACTGAATGACCTGATAATGGCCAATGCATACGGTGAGAAGTTCAT
>CAZXSW010000042.1:0-20691 GCA_964642615.1 uncultured Rikenellaceae bacterium
ACACTCCCCGGCCCGGCAACCCCGGCTCCTATCCTTCTTCTTTACTTTAAACTTTTATCTTTTGTCTTTTGTCTTTTGTCTTTTGTCTTTTATCTTTTATCTCGGAAACCCTCCTCCCCTGTAAACCGGCGTGTCAGTCATGGTGAAGGTAGCCTTTTCGCCATCTACGTCAAGCACCATAAAGGCAGGGTCAGCGGCAGTGCATGGTCTCCAGGGAGCATCTCCCGCACTTCCGTTAGGATTGCCGTATTTTGCAAAGTTTGTCCAGAAATCCACCATGCCAATGCTGAGTTCCTCATCACCGGCATTGAAGGGACGCCAGCTGTGCCTGAAAGCATGGAACACATACCAGAGATCGGAGGAATGAAAGGCACCTGCTTCATCACCGGGAAGAGGTCTGGAGAACAGGTATGCATATGCAGGGTGACTGCTTTTCTCAGATCTTAGTACACAGAAGTCGCGGACAGCCTGGGTCATGTCATTCATATCATTGGCTGTGAATCCTATCATATAGGGAACATCGGCAATCTCATTTGCCCGTGCGACGTCGCTGAAAGTGCCGGGGAGCATATAGTTATCAATAACCGGACTCCACATCACCATGCCTTTGGTTTGGGCAGTATAACGGGCCGACATACTTCTCAGACTGTCAAACGGCAGTGAACGCATCTCTTCCAGGGTGGTCTTTCCGAAAAAATCCATCATCCTTTTGTTGGCAGCCTGGGCTGTGTCGAGAAGCATACCTGGCCGGGAGGCTCCCAGTCCGCCGCCGCTCATGATGATAGCTTTGCTAATAAGGCCTTTTGAAAGTGGAGAAGCGCATAATGACTGAACGCTTCCTGCACCTGCGCTCTGGCCGAAGATAGTAATGTTGTTGGGGTCACCGCCAAACTGTTCGATGTTATTGCTTATCCATTTAAGTGCGGCAGCCTGGTCGAGAAGGCCATAGTTGCCTGATACTCCGTTGGGACTTTCTTCCGACAGCAGAGGATGTGAAAAGAATCCCATGGATCCGAGTCTGTATGTAACCTGGACAAGTATGACACCACGTGAAGCATAGTCCTCACCACCGTCCATCTCGGGTTCAAAGGCAAAGCCTTCGCGGTATCCTCCGCCGTGAATCCACATTGCTACCGGCAGTTTCTTTCCCGCCTTACCAGCTGCGGGGGTCCATATATTAAGGTATAGACAGTCTTCAGTGAAAGGTACGCTTCCCGAGGCTCTCCATTCGCGGCCGTAGAAGCTGTTTGGGTCCCAGGTCGTCTGGGATGCAGCATCACCATAGGTGTCGGCAACCTTAATCCCCTCCCATGGTACAACGGGCTGAGGTTCCCTCCACCTCAGATCTCCGACGGGAGGAGCTGCAAAGGGAACACCCTTATAGGCTATTATACCTTTAGTGGCGGTTTCAACACCTGTAATACTCCCTCCCTCAATATTAAGTACGGGATTCGGGTCGCTGCATGATGCAAATAACAATGCACCCATGGCAAAAAGTAAGAATCTGTTTTTTTTCATGATGGTATTGGATTTAGTTAGTATTGGGCTTTTTCGGTTACTTAAGATTCTTTTTCTCAACCTTCCATGTTGGATCTTTTGAAAGGCCGGGGGCTTTCCCGCTGAACTGCTTCCCTGCCTTTTTATCGCCTTTAAGCTGCCACAGGAACCAGGAAGTTGCTACCTCTGCAAACTCACCACCGTGAGGTTTGGCGTATGTTCCACCATGTCCTACATCCATATTTGCGACGAACACGGGTAAATGGTTTATGCGTTTAAAGTCGTCCATCCCGTTTGCATAGGCAATATCCTTTTCTCCTCCCAGAAGATAAAGAACCGGGGTATGCAGTTTAGCCAGGTGATCCTTTGACAGTCCGGGCATACCCGCCATGCCACCTCCTGCCTCCGGCAGGATTCCGCTATTGCAGATAATGGCCGTGGTCACCCTGGGGTCGGGAGCCGTCTCAAGAGCCTGAAGGCCTCCGCACGACATTCCACTGACTGCTATCTTTGAGATATCTATCTTGTTGAAGTAGGGGCTCAACCTGTCATTATTCTGAGCTATGGCCCAGTCGATGGCATCGAGCAGCTGCGATGAGGTCGATCTGCCCATACCTTTTTCGCCCTCGAGTGGCATCGGTCCTATTGCTATTACAAGGAAGCCGTGTGAAGCCACTTCAGAAAGGAAGTTAATATGTTCCCATGGAGAATTGGCGCATGCACCATTACCCCATGCGATGACAGGAAGCTTGTTCTTTCCACCGAAAGGACCGAGGTCCGTGGGTCTGAAGACCGTATGGGTGGGCAGGGAACTTTCTGCAAGCATTATTGCAGGCCAGGATCCTGTTCCTCCATCCTCGACGATTCTCGATGATGGCCTTTCCTGCGGTGCCTGTCCCTGAGCATGGCAGGGACCAGTTAATAATGATCCTCCAAGGATCATTACAACAAGTAGATAAAGTACTTTTTTCATTTCAGCGAATATAGTTAGTATTAGTAAAAATAACTCTCTGACTCTCCGGTCCTGCCCGTAAGCCAATTCTGTAACTTCCGTTTTAATATTTTTAAACCAGGTTCAGGATTTTTCAAGGCCTGACAGAAATATTTGAACAGTTTCTTTCAGTTTTTGCTAAATTAATCAGTAATTTGTAAAAACTCAAAAATATGAAATTGATATTTATATTAAGAATAATTTTTAACCTTGACCCATTAATTTATTTGACAGCTAAACCATCACTTATTATTATAACCAACTAACAATTAACCGACATGATTAAATTTGCATTTAAAGGAGTAATGTTATTACTTCTGTCTTTTTGGCTGACAGGCACCTCATATGGCCAGACGCCGGGAAAATCCGGAGATTTTACGGTCAGAATCACTGACGGTCCGCTTACATTCTGCAATCCCATTTATCTTCCCCAGGGCAATGAAAGAGCCCGCAGGGCAGGTGAGCCCGTTGTTGTCCTTTTCAAGGATGACTATTACCTTTTCATAACCGGAGGCGGCGGCTACTGGCATTCTCCCAACCTTAGGGACTGGACCTATGTTAGCGTTCCCAATTTCCCGAGAGGTGTTCCTTCTGCTGTAACTGACGGAAAAACAATGTACGCCTGCGGGATGAATGCAAAAGCTGTTTTTGCAAGTACTGATCCCAAAAGCGGAGTATGGAAAGAGGTAGGCACTCTTGACAGTGACAGGTATGGCGATGCCAATATATTTATCGACGATGATGGTCGTTTCTATATGTACTGGGGCTGGTCACAGATCCTTCCATTCCAGGTTGTGGAACTTGATCCCAAAACATTCAAGGAAAAAGGAGAGTCAAAAGTACTTATCTTCGGCGACTACAAAGAACATGGATTTGAAACCAGAAGAGCGGAGGATGTTATATTCCCTTATTTCACCCACCGTCCTTACTTCCCCGAAGAATCGCCCTGGATTGAAGGTCCTTGGATGACAAAACACAATGGGAAATATTATCTGCAGTATGCTGCAATAGGCCTTGAGTTCTTATCATATTCACATGGTGTTTATGTATCTGACAGCCCAATGGGCCCGTTTGAATATTCACAGCATAACCCCTTGACTTTCAAAACAACGGGGTATCTCCCCGGAGCCGGACATGGCAGCACGTTCAAGGATAAAAACGGCCAGTTCTGGACAGCCTGTATGATTCCGGCATGGTATGGAGGCAGAGGAGGTGGAGAAATGGTAATGTTCCCGACGGCTGTTGATGCCCAGGGAGTAATGCATTCCAACACTGCATTCGGCGATTATCCGCAATATTATCCGGGTATCAAGGAAAATGCTGTTGACAACAACTTCACGGGATGGATGCTTCTATCCAATAAAAAATACGTTGAGGTTTCCTCAACACTCGAAGAATTCAAAGCCGGTAATGCCGTTGACGAAAACTTCATGACAAAATGGGTTGCAGCCAGCGGAGATCCGGGAGAATACATGACTGTTGATCTTGGCAAGGAATGCGACATATATGCACTGCAGGTAAACTTTGACCGGCATGATGCGAAAGTTGACGTTGGCAGGGGCTTTGGACCTTCCCCGGCCCTCACTCGTTACCAGTCATATACCGTCGAGATATCAAATGACAACAAAAAATGGACAAACCTCATTGACAAAAGCAATAACGGGGTAGATAACAGGCATGATTACACAGAGCTCAAGGTGCCGGCTAAAGCCCGCTTTGTAAAAGTTACAAATGCATTTACACACGACAGCGGGAAATTCTCAATCCAGGAATTGCGTGTCTTCGGTAATCCCGATAAAGCTAAGTTTACTGAAGTCACCAAGGTAATGGTTGTCCGCGACCCGGAGGACAGGCGCGACGCAACAATCACCTGGCAGCCTGTCGAAGGAGCCGATGGTTATGTGGTCCGTTATGGTATTGAACCTGATAAACTCTACAACAATTACATGGTTTATGATGACTACACCCTCACTATACATAGTCTTAACACCAAACCTGAGTATTTCTTCAAGGTTGAAGCATTTGACAGCGGTACAGACTATTACAGGGAAATAACCGAGCAGACTATGGGAAGAGGCGCAGAAATTGAACTTACCAAAGGGAGAGAAATGATTGAACGGAAAATGGTGAAGGAAGGAGTCAATGAGTATGTTTTTGACAGTATCTCCCCCGGAACCTACACTTTCAGACACACCTTCGGTCCTGTTTTGTGGAGCGGTGAACTAACCACTCAGCAGCTGATCGGTTCGGGAGAAAAGCCAACCATTACAGAGACCCTTTCAAAGCTTGGTACTGGTACCAAAGTGACCGGACAGATGGAAATGAAAGTTGTACCGGGAAAAGAAAGCGGAAAGATTATTATTATATTAAATTATGACAAATAGTAGCTGTTAAAATATGAGTGAAGAAACTGCTGTTGTCATAAGCTAAGAACTCATATCTGAACCAGAAAGCCCCGGCGCTGTAATGCCGGGGCTTTTTTTTCTTAGTGAAACAAACAGTTCAGGGATCTGATCTGTAGTGTTAAAAATAACCTTAATATAAGCCGTTTCTTCTTATCATTAGCCTCTCGTCCGAGATATAGTCATCATACTGAATTTCCATATCTATCATTCCTTTCGGACCGATTTCAATGATCCTGTTGCATACCGTCTGAATGAACTCATGGTCGTGTGACGACATCAGTATGTTCCCCTTGAACTTAATCAGAGTATTGTTGAAAGCCTGAATCGACTCAAGGTCGAGATGATTGGTGGGGCTGTCAAGAATCATTACATTGGCATTGCGGACCATCATCCTGGCTATCATACACCTGACTCTCTCACCTCCTGAAAGGACATTGACCTTTTTGTATACATCTTCACCTGAAAACAGCATTTTCCCGAGGAATCCCCGAAGGAACATTTCGCTTGTGTCTTCAGAATACTGTGCCAGCCAGTCAATAAGTGTCATATCTTTTTCAAAGAATTTCTCATTTTCAAGAGGCAGATAAGCCTTTACAATTGTCTGACCCCATTCAAAAGAACCTTTCGGGGGTTTGTCGTGGCCTTTAAGGAGCTCAAACAAAACAGTCATGGCCCTGGTATCTCTCGAAAGAAAGGCTATCTTATCATTCTTGTTGACAGTGAATGTAAGGTCACTGAACAGCGTCTTCCCCTCGCTTATCCCTGTAAGGTCTTTTACTGTAAGAATACTGTTACCCGGTTCGCGGCCGGGAGTAAAGATAATCCCCGGGTATCTCCTGGTCGATGGTTTTATCTCTTCAATATTCAGTTTCTCAATCATTTTCTTCCGGCTGGTAGTCTGTTTTGACTTCTTGACATTTGCCCTGAAGCGTGCAATAAATTCCTGAAGTTCCTTCTTCTTCTCCTCAGCCTTTTTATTCTGCGACATCTGCTGTCGCAAAGCAAGCTGACTCGATTCATACCAGAAGCTGTAATTCCCTGAGAACTGCTGTACCTTGCCGAAATCAATATCAATTATATGGGTGCATATAGAATCAAGAAAATGCCTGTCGTGAGATACAACGAGTACCGTATTTTCAAAATCTGAAAGATAGTTCTCGAGCCAGTTTACAGTTTCCAGATCAAGGTCATTGGTTGGTTCATCAAGTAACAGATTCTCAGGTTTTCCAAACAAAGCCTGTGCAAGAAGCACCTTTACCTTTTCTTTCCCTGACAACTCTTTCAGAAGCTTGTAATGATTCTCTTCCTTAATGCCGAGCCCGCTGAGAAGACTTGCCGCATTGCTTTCTGCATTCCATCCGTCAAGCTCATTGAATTTCTCTTCAAGCTCTGATGCCCTCATCCCATCCTCCTCGGAGAAATCCGGTTTCATGTACAGATCTTCCTTCTCCCTTGTAATCTTCCACAAAGCTGAATGCCCCATCTGCACTGTATCCAGTACCTTGCAGTCGTCAAATTCAAAATGATCCTGTTTAAGGACAGACACTCTCTCCCCCGGACCAAAAGTAACTGAACCGGTACGCGCGTCAACATCACCTACCAGCATTCTGAGGAATGTTGATTTTCCGGCCCCGTTTGCCCCTATAACCCCGTAGCAGTTACCCGCACTAAAGATCTGATTAACATCCTGAAATAAAATCTGCTTGCCAAACTGAATACTTAAATTTGAAACTGTTATCATGTATCTTAATTATCAAAGTAAAAAATCCCTGTAAAAGGGTTGCAAAACTAATTAATTAATTGGCAATAACAGCCTTTGCGACGGAATATCATTGCATAAAACCTGTCTGATCGAATAATTGTCCTTATTCCCCAGTTCCAAAGAAAGAGCCTTCCCTGTTCTGAAATTTTTCCTTAGCTTTATCCGGACACTGTAAGACCAGTCTGTCGTGACCAGTAAGATTAAAAAGATAATACACGGAAGTTACACATCAGGTCATCTGGCTGTCGTCTGAATCCGGGTCTTAAAGCATCTGATAACAAAACCATATTAACCCACATGCTAAGACCAACACTTTTAAATATGATTTTTTCAACATGTGGGTTACCTAGTGCCATCAAAATCCAAAGTAAACTATGATGAAAGTAAAATCTGTTTTTTTAAGGGCGTTCTCCACCATTCTTCTTGGGTGTGCATTCTTAACAGGATATTCCCAGGCAGTTCCGTATTCCGGTTCATTTAAGGATGGTTTGCCAAGAAGCACTCCCGAAGAGCAGGGAGTTCCTTCAGAGACTATTGCCGCTTTCTTTGAAAAGATTGAAGAGAAAGGTTATGATGTTCACGGATTGATGATGATCCGTCATGGAAAGGTGATTGCCGAACACTGGTGGGCCCCATATGCTCCACAGTATCAGCATGCCATGTATTCAGCCACCAAGACTTTCACAGGTGTTGCCATCGGCTTTGCTGTCAAGGAAGGCCTGCTGGATATAGAGGACAAAGTAAGCTCCTTTTTCCCCGGTCTGCTTCCCGAAACCATTTCGCCTGAGCTGGCCTCACTTTCAGTAAAACATCTTCTTACAATGTCGGTCGGCCATGCCTCAACCTCATATGCCGGTTCAGGTGAAAGTCAGGTCCGGTCATTTCTGGCAGCACCTTTTGCTCATGAACCGGGTACTTCTTTTGCCTACAATATTACGGCTTCCCACATGCTGTCACATATCATTACAAGGGTTAGTGGCGTGACCATACATGAGTACCTTAAGCCCCGCTTCCTTGATCCGTTGGGTATTGAGGATGTTATTTGGGAGATGGATAACGACGGCATTAATATGGGTAACGGAGGTTCTCATATGAAGACTTCGGATATGGCTAAAATGGGGCTCTTTCTTATTAACAAAGGAAAATGGAACGGGAATCAGCTTCTGGATCCATCGTGGATCGAAGCTTCCGTAAAACCTCATATCTATCAGCATCCTGAACGAACTCCCGAAGAGAACGAGAAAGCTAAAGATGATGGTTCTCAAGGCTATGGCTATCAGATATGGATGGGACGAAACAATACTTACCGGGCAATAGGCGGACAGAACCAGCTGATTATGGTGGTACCTGACTATGACTTTGTATTGGTTTGCCACAGCAGCATAGGAGATGAGGCTGGTTTCAATGAACTTATTTACGATATGCTGCCTTCAATGAGCGATAAGAAACTCAATGCAGGTAAATCGTTCGACCTGAAGGCAGAGATCTCAGGATACGCTATCAGGCCGCCGTTCGAAGGCACCAGCGTCTCCAGGGTAACGACGGGTACCCGGAGATACAAAATGGATGACAACGCATCCGGAATCCTTTCAACACTCTTCAGATTCGATTCCGAAGGTAACTGCTATCTTACTTTTGTTACAGCCAGTGCCATTCACAACATACCCTTCGGTCTGGATGGGTGGTTGCACGGGATGACTGACCGGACACTATCAATGGCCCGTACTGCCTATCCGAATCCCATGGGAGTCACTCCGGTAATTACGGCTGGTATTTGCTCATGGACGAACCCCGATCAGCTTTCGGCCTTCTATCTGTCCATGTTCAATCCCGGATCTGCTGAGACATTCCGGTTTACCTTTGAAGGTGATAAGCTGAAGATGGAGATTGTTGCACCTTCCGGTCGCCGTCCGGGTCCTCCGGGCATGCAGCAGGCGGAGCCTGTTAACCTTATCCTGACTGGAACAATGATGAACGACTGATCTGGACCGGGATGCATCCGGTGATCTGTTATCATCTCCCGCACCAGATAAAAAGAGCCATGATATAATTACCATGGCTCTTTTTTATTTTGAATCAGTACTCCTGTTTTTTCAGTCAGCTGTGTTTACCCGTAACAAAAATATATTCTGGATAGCTGACGGACAGACCTATTTTTCATATATTGATTTAATACTATAATAGGCCTTCTTGGGCTTCTGCTCCCTGTCAAACAGCAAGGGATAATCAGATCTTCCCCTTACAGGAAAACCGTTTAGCCATGTCCTGCTATCGTCGAGGCCCCAGAAAGTGATTGAAGTAACCTTATCTGCATTCTTATGCAGAACCTCAAAGAATCGTTTATAACTGTCAGCAAGCCTGTCCTCGACCTCTTTTGAATAAGGTTGTGTTTCCTGAACCTGATTTCTGGCACCATCACCATGGAAGGATGTGTAGGTGGTAACGTCGAGCTCGGTAACCTGAACCTCGAGTCCAAGAGCTGCAAACCTGTCAATGGCATTCTGAAGCATCTCAGCTGTTATATCATTACTCCAGTGAGCCTGCAGTCCTACCCCGTCAATAGGTGTGCCGGCATCAAGAAGTTCCTTTATCATGGTATAGGTACGCTCGAGTTTTGCCGGATTTACAACATTATAATCATTATATATAAGCTTTACATCGGGGTTCACGCTTCGTGCGATACGGAACGCAGTAGACAGATAATCCTTTCCGCATATCCTGTACCACGGGCTTGTTGTCCGGTAAATCTCACCCTCGGTATCCGACACCGCCTCATTTACAACGTCCCAGCAAAAGATTACATCCTTATAACGGTTCATAACGGCTGTCATATATACTCTCAGCCTGTCGTACAGCTGTTCTTTTGTAAGCTGGTTACCCTTGTCGTCGGTAAAGAATGCGGCAGGTGTCTGACTGTGCCATACAAGGGTATGACCTCTCATCTGCAGATTATTAGCTCTTGCAAAATCAGCTATAGGGTCGGCCTGTGCCCAGTTAAATACAAGGCCGTTTATAGTATCCAGCTTTAAAGGAGGAGGGGTAAATCCACCCATACCCTGACTGGGGGGGCCTCCCTGAACCCTGGGAGCCTGTCCCGGCTGACCACCCTGACCCTGGGGAGCCTGTCCCGGCTGTCCGCCCTGACGCTGAGGAGCCTGTCCGGGCTGTCCGCCCTGGGCCGGTGGCATTCCCATCGGTCGCTGGTTGGGATAATACAAAAGGCTTTGAGGCTTCATTTCGTTTTCACAGGTGATGGTATTGAAATTATCAATTACCATCTTCCCTGCATCACCGGTAATGCTTCGTCCGTTGACAGCCACACCTGTAAGGAAATCGTTCCCGAAGAGCTCCTTAAGAGGCACAAAATCTGACTGTACCTGACCTGTAAGTATGATGCATGGCAGCATACCTGCAATAAGTCCAAATAATTTTTTCATATGAGACCGGAATTGGTTTAGTTATTATATAAATATGACAAAGTCAGGTAAAAATACAGGAATTTTTCTTTAAAAACTCACCTTTTATTAAAATGTTCCCGTCCTCTGCAGAGAGTCATCCCTGTCAGCATCTCACAGGCAATTTCATAATCCCTGATTTTCACACCAGAATTCCTGTATCACTTCTGTCACGGTGAATATGCATATATTTTCTCTATGTCTCTCAGGCCGGATATCCTGCCGGATGCTTCCGGCTTCTTAAAAAAAAGTACAAAAACAGCAGGCTGCCTGCAAGGCTTACAAAGCCTGCCAGCATTATTGAATGATTGTATTCATGTAAGTAGTCGGAAAGAAGACCTCCGCTCAGCGGACCGGTAATACCGGCTATGGCATACCCCAGAAAAATATATGGATAAACCCTGCCAAGGTTTTCAAGTCCGAAGATATGAGCCGTCTCTTTGGCAAAAAGCACAAAATTACCTCCAAAACCCAGCCCGGTCAGTACTGCCAGGATTATAAAGGATGTACTGCCTGGATTAACTATGGCCATGAGGATTATTGATACGGACTGGAGGGCAAGGGCAAAGAAGATGGCCAGGCTGGCTGAGAAATAATCGCTCAGAAAACCCCAGAGAAGCCTTCCGCCGAAATTGGCAATTGCAAATGCCGAAACACCAGGCACAAGCATATGATCGGGGATGCTGTTGTATTCTCCTATTAACTTCAGATTACCTATGATCATCAGGCCTGAAAAGGTACCAAGGAAAATTCCTGTGAAAAGTATCATGAAATGAGGGGAACCCAGGATTCCGTTGAGACTCTTCTTTTCCCCTGAAAGAAGGAAAGAAGGCTGACTGATGAAACCCGCGATAAGGATAATTAACAGTCCGTAGACTGATCCGGAAATCGTGAAGACCTGGAAAACATTTTTCCCCTGTGATAAAAGAGTCTCCGATAACATTGACATGACCAATGCACCCAGACCGAAGCCTGCTGATGAGATGCCTGTTAAAAGACCTTTTCTTTCAGGAAACCACTGGACGGGAACAGTCAGTGAAACCCAGTAGCCAAATCCGGTCCCTGCTCCGGCAAAAATACTTATCCCCGTTATCATAAGCAGGAGATTGCCATCTGATATTCCTGCCAGCAGGTAGCCCGAAAGGAACAGTGATCCCGACAGCAGAACAAGATTACGTGCCCCTATCCTCTCTGCGAGGCGGCCTGCAAAAATCATTGTCACAGGAAAAACGGCAATAAGGGCCCCGAAAATAAGTTGAGTCTGCGCAGTCGAAAAACCAGCTTTATGCGTCAGCTCAGAAGCCAGGATGCTCCATGCATACACTCCCCCCAGGGCAATCATAATGAAAAACGATGCAGCAACAGTAAGATATTTCCTCATCCCGGCCTGGCAGTCATTAGCTTACTGTTAATCGTAGGGAGATATTCTGAAATTGCCTTAATCATTGTCACCGTTTTTAAGAAATGAATCCTGATAGTCCATAGGTATTATAGCCAGATAATCCTCGACACTTGCGCCAGACAGACATGCCTCTATTATCATTCGGCCTTTCGGGGAAAGCTCATTACCCATGTACTGAGGAAGAACAGATTTAAAGAAGTCGAAGAGCATCTCCGCACCGGCATCATATCCGGCAGTTTCAACTTCGATCTGCTTGTGCACCTTTAGAAACCTTGAAGGGATCTTGGCTCCCTCAATTGTTATATAGTTTAGTTCAAAACCCAGCAAAGGACAGCGGGCATACTGATACTGATCGCTTCTCAGCTTTGCATTGCCCCTTCTTGTAAGGTATTCCCGCATAAGCAGCTGAGGCTTGAAACCAACCTTCCATGCTCCTATATGCTGATTTGGCACAAGAGTATAGCGCATCCTTGGGGTATGTATAATCTGCTCCAGAAGCAGGTTGGCATGGTTCACCATTTTGCCGGTAGCAAAGGGCCAGTATGAGCCGACACCCTCGCTTCCCATAGCTTCACCTCCAACAATACTGGGATTTGCATACCCTCGCGGCGAAACCAGCCTCCATAGCCATGCAAGGGCAGGAGGCAGAATATGGAATAAACCTATGATCCCATAGCTTGGATTCTCTTTTGTACAGGGAGGGGTGCGGACACCGAAACTCCGTATGTCGGCAGTAACGGGCCGGTTGACTACATTAGGAACTATGTTTCGAGGTACTATAACTCTGGGGTTGGGACATCTCTTACCCGGACTGTCTTCAGTGTGATCCCAGATCAGGGCAGTACCATCGGGCCGGGTGTCAATATTAAGGAACAGTAATGGCTCTTTTGCCCTTATTGTAAGTTTTTCAAGAAAAGGATCATCGCCATAGTCCTTAACACCATCCACCCTTATGAACCAGGCATTTTCGGCATCCAGCACTGTCAGCTTCCCGTTGTTCTTCTGAATGGTCGGATGGCACAATGCCATATCGTCTGTTACCGGGTTGAATGAACAAAACAGCGGAATGTTGATAAGCCTCTTCTCTCCTGACAGAATGTTCTCACCAATAAGAATCTGTCCGTTTTCCTCCCTTACTATCTTCTGAAGCATCTCACTTTTGCCGCCCCCGCTTGCTCCTTCATGCATGAAGGTGGTTATGTTGTCGTACGGACTTATTACCTGAACCGTTGAACAATGGGCCGTGATCCATCCCTCTTTTTCCCCTTTTGTAAGTAAAGCACCATACAAACCTTTTTTGGCTGAAGGACCCGGATAAAGATTGTAGGAAAAGATTTCGTGAAGCTTTTCGGAGCGATTGTGAACCACTATCTGTTTCCCCCCGAAATGAGTATGCCTGAAGGTAGGGGCCACATAAATTGCGGAGTCAATTGAGTACTCATCCTCAAGTTCGTCGATCGGGATGATCCTCTGGAGCATTGCCAGTCCCATAGCAAAGAACCCCGCGTTTGCCGGTGCAATGGCTATACCTCCCGAACCTATCCTGTCGCGTCCCGCGAAATAAAAGAATACTGCCAGATCCTGATCCTGAAGCCATTCAATGGTTTCCTTTCTCAATGATTCAAAGCCATATCCGAACCTTTCAAGGAAACGTTCCTTGTCACTGGGTCTGTCGTCAGCAATGACCATCGTTTCGGGATCTCTTCTGCGCATATAGGCATCGGTATAGTTTGCAGAAATGCCATTGGTGACCCTGTGTACGACAGCCTCTGTTACCTCGCCCTTACCCTCAACCTGGTACTTTACTTCGTAAGAGCTTTTGTCTCCTCCTACCGCGGCATGAGCCAGCTCCCTTACCGTATCAAAGGTTCTGAACGACCTGCAGCCGCCAAGAATTATCAATGCGTCGTCAGGCAGGCTTATCTTTTTCTTTCTTAGTTTCTTAAATAAGTCCGACATATCAATTATTATTATTTAATTTCGTGAGAATCAGTTCAGATGCAGCCTTCAGATCGCTGCAGACCACAACATCATGCCTCAGTTCCCTGCGATGTTTTTCACCATGCCCGCTTAGCAGGTAAAGAGGGGTAACCCCGGCATTTATACCGCATTCAGCATCTGAAGGGTGGTCACCTATTATATACGATTGCCCAAGGTCGATGTTATACCTGGCGGCGGCATGGTGAATAAAAAAGGGTGAGGGTTTCCTGCATCTGCACCTATCCTCTGCCTTATGGGTACAGCAGAAGGTCTTTACTACAGTGATGTCCGAGGCACTAAGAAAATCAGTGATATACCTGTTTACCATTACAACCTCCCTGAGAGAGATCAGGCCCTTTGACACTCCCGACTGATTGGTTATGATAAACAGGAGAAAATGCTTCTGCAGTTCCTTAAGAGCTGAAAACGTAAAGGGAAAGAATTCAATAAGCGAAGTATCTCTTATATTACCGGCCTCCTTTATGATAGTCCCATCCCTGTCGAGAAATATGGCCGGCTTCCCTGTTGTTGATTTATCCTGCAATTATATAATCCTTCTTAAACAGTTAAAGTATTACTTAATTTTTAATAGCCAGGAGGAGATTGTATCCACAACATTTCGGAAATTCCCTCACTGTTGTTTATTGCGTTAAAGGAAGTTTTTGTATTGAAGTATATATTATCTCCCTGCTTGAGCATATAGCTTTTATTATCAAGATCGAACCTTATTTCTCCTGAAAGGACATGACAGAAAACCTGTCCGTTCCTGCCCCTGAAGAGTCCGTCTATCCCAGAGTTCCTGGCAAAACGCAGCAGAAAGGTATCCATCTGTTTCCCAGGGTCGTGATCCGATAATAAAAACACTATTGTTCCGCTCGGGTTCTGTTCGAGATAAACCATATCGTTTCTCAGGACCACCGGGTTAAAGGATATCGTTTCATTCTCACCGACAAGGTCACCTATGGTGGTATGGAGTGCATCAGCAATTGATTTGAGTGTAGCAATGGAAGGGAACGATTTCGATTTTTCAATCTGGGAAAGTGCACTCGGACTGATATCCACCTTTTCGGCCAGCTCAGTAAGATGCAGATCCATAAGCTCCCTTTTTTTCCTTATCCTTTCCCCAATCCGG
The DNA here is from genome assembly GCA_964642615.1 of uncultured Rikenellaceae bacterium. GTDB lineage: Bacteria > Bacteroidota > Bacteroidia > Bacteroidales > VadinHA17 > LD21. Next base: position 14,625 of record CAZXSW010000042.1, read on the forward strand.
TTCATAAGCAAAATTTTGCACAAATATATTCAATATTGGTTAATATATTAAGTGTTACTTAATTTTTAATTGATTTTTTTAAGCTGAATCGACACTGAGCGGCTTCCATCAGAGGGAATCCTTTACAACAAATCCTTTCCCGGACTGATAAGGGATTGTCGGAATTTGAAACTGAGGAAATGTCAACCTTTTCATCAGTATATATTTCTTATTTTAATGGTCTGATGTAACCCACATGTCTGAAATTTATATACATACGTGTTTGTGTCTGCAATACATGTGGGTTTCAAATAAGAAAGGTATTCTTAAAAAGAGGACCAACGATAAATATGCTAAACCCGTATAAAGACCGACTGCCCACATTTAAAAATGTGAGCAGTCGTATAATATATATATGATTTTTCTAGTGAAGGTCCCTCGACACATGCGATCCTGATCCTCCCCTGAGGAAATCGAAATCGCAACCCTTGTCGGCCTGTTCAACATGCTGAACGAACATGTTTACATAGCCTCTCTCGGACGAAGGGGAAGGAGCTTTCCACTCACTTTTTCTCCTGGCAAGTTCTTCATCAGAAACCTGCAGGTTAAGTGATCTCTTTTCAACATCAAGCTCAATTACATCCCCGTTCCTGACGAGGGCAAGGGTTCCGCCAACGGCCGATTCGGGTGAGACATGCAGAACCACCGTGCCGTAAGCTGTTCCGCTCATCCTGGCGTCAGAGATGCGGACCATATCCGTAATTCCCTTCCTTATAAGCTTTTCAGGCAGATCGAGGTTACCCACTTCAGGCATCCCGGGGTAACCGACCGGACCGGCGCCTTTCAGAACCATTACTGACGTCTCGTCAATTTCGAGTTCCGGATCGTCAATCCTTGCATGATAATCCTCAATACTCTCAAAAACAACTGCCTTGCCTGTATGCTTTAAAAGTTTTCCGGAGGTAGCTGAAGGCTTGAGCACAGCTCCGTTCTCGCACAGGTTGCCTTTCAACACCACTATTCCGGCCTTTTCCTTAAGAGGTTTATCCAATGGAGCAATCACATCCCTGTTATAGCACACAGCTCCCTGGCAGTTTTCCCCTATGGACTTTCCGTTTACAGTAAGTGCATCCTTATGAATGATATCCCTTATCTGGTCGATAACAACCGGAAGTCCTCCGGCGTAGTAAAAGTCTTCCATCAGGTACTTGCCCGAAGGCATAAGATTAAGGAGCAGAGGCATATCACTTCCTATTCTGTCAAAATCATCCAGGTTAAGTTCGATGCCTATCCTGCCTGCAAGTGCTGTAAGATGGATCAGAAGGTTGGTTGACCCACCGACAGCTGCACTGACCATTATGGCATTTTCAAAAGCTTCCCTTGTCAGGATATCCGACATCTTCATATCCTCCCTGACCATTTCAACAATCCTGTTTCCTGTAAGATGGGCCATGACCTTCTTCCTTGAGTCAACAGCAGGTATTGCCGAAGCTCCGGGAAGTGTCATCCCGAGTGCTTCAACCATAGTTGCCATCGTTGAAGCCGTGCCCATCGTATTGCAATGGCCGGCACTTCGCGACATACAGGTCTCGGCTTCGATAAGATCCTCTCTTGTTACAGTTCCGGCTTTCATCCCTTCTGACATCTGCCAGGTAGTGGTGCCTGATCCGATATCCTTACCCCTGAACTTACCGTTAAGCATTGGACCTCCAGGCACTACTATGGTGGGCAGGTTAACACTTGCTGCGCCCATCAGTGTTGAAGGAGTGGTCTTGTCACATCCTGTCAGCAGTACAACACCATCGATCGGATTGGCCCTTATTGTCTCCTCCGTATCCATGCTTGCAAGGTTCCTCCAGAGCATGGTGGTGGGTTTCATGATGGTTTCGCCCAGGGACATCACCGGGAACTCAAAGGGAAAACCGCCAGCCTCGTAAATCCCGCGTTTGACTATCTCGGCAAACTCCCTCAGATGACCATTGCAGGGGGTAAGGTCAGACCATGTGTTGCAGATTCCGATAACAGGCTTACCCCTGAACATATGATCGGGATGACCCTGATTCCTCAGCCAGCTCCTGTGAACAAAGCCCATTTTGTCATCTTTCCCGAACCATTCAGCACTTCTCAATTCAAATTTTTTAGTCATTGCTTATATTTTTTGATTACAACATTATTTTCATCCGACGGGTTCCTGACTCCCTCATTCTCTTACATGAAGGTCTTTCCTAAAAAAATAAAGATATCCAAATTACTTATTATACTGAAGCCTTAATGTTTAAAAGTCTTTATGATCATTTACCATTGCCGGCACTCCCCCGATCTGTTACCGGCAAAATTACAGATCCTGTATTATTTCAGTCAGCATCACTTCACCGAAAACCTGTAGATGGTTACCGACCTGAATTTCTCTCCCGGCTCTATTACAGTTGAGGGAAATTCCGGTTTATTAGGACTATCGGGAAAATGCTGGCTTTCAAGGGCAAAAGCAGACCTTGTTCTTGCCGATCCCGGGCCTGACTCCGCACTCTTTTTCCACATCATTGCGTTTCCCGAATAGAACTGCATACCCGGCTGGTCGGTGATCACCTCAAGCATCCGTCCGCTTACAGGGTCATATACCGCTGCATCCACTTTCTTCTTATTATCCAGAACAAAATTATGATCGTATCCGTTGATCACACCGTCATCATACTTCTCTCCAATTCTGTCACCTATAACGCGGGGTGTGCTGAAGTCGAAAGGAGTATCCTTTACAGGCCTTATCTCTCCTGTCGGAATGAGGGTAGCATCAACCGGGGTATAGGAAGAGGCGTTCATTGTAAGAATATGATCGAAGATATATCCGTTGCCGGCTCCGTGAAGGTTGAAATAGGCATGGTTTGTAAGATTGACAACGCTCTTTTTGTCAGTTGAAGCCTGATATTCCATAACTATCTCATTCCTCGCGGTCCATGTATAGGTCACTGTAACTGTCATTGTTCCCGGGAATCCCTCTTCCATGTCGGGACTAACATATGTAAATCTTACGCAGGGATTTCGCCCATTCACTATTTCCCCGGCCCACACCTTTGAGAACCAACCATTGTTGCCTCCGTGAAGGGTATTTGGTCTGTTGTTTACAGGAAGAGAATATTCAACACCGTCGAGGTTGAATTTCCCGTTTGCTATCCTGTTGGCAAATCTTCCTATTGTTGCACCACCATAGAGATCCCCTTTGACTATCTGTTCAAAGGTATCTCCTCCCATGGTAACATTTTCCCTTTTCCCATCCCTGTCAGGGACTTCCACTCCGACGATCCTGGCACCGTAGTTTGTAAGCTTAAGCACATTACCTTTCCTGTTGGTAAGGGTAAAAAGAGAAACACGGCTGCTGTTATGTTCGCCCAGGTCCTGTATTACCACAGGCTCCTTCGCTGCTTCATTCCTGCCGGTCTGAAAAAAGGCCGGAGGGAACATTGTCAACACCATTAAAACAAATACTTTCATCTGTATATAATATTGATTATAAAGGTCTGATACAGCCCACAAAGCTGAATATCATATGTATGATTGTTGTGGTATGCAATACAGTTGGGGTTCATCATTTGAATACTCAGTGGTTGGATTAGAATAACAAATTTATTGAAATACAGGAAGCATGTACCGGCCAGTCCGACTTTTTAGTGTAATTGTTGAAAAAGCCTTCCTTTTCAACAGATGAAGACCCTGTTCCTTTTCCTACCTTTGGCCCTTTCATATATGACGGGATGAATCTGTGTTTTTTCAGTCTGAGCAGCGGAAGCAGCGGCAACAGCTACTACCTTGGAACAGCTTCCAGGGGTATACTTATCGATGCTGGTATCTCCGCCACCTCGGTAAGGAGACATCTGAAAAGTTTCGGAATAGGAATAGAAGCAGTTGAAGGTATTCTTGTAACTCATAACCATAGTGATCATATAAGGGGACTTGAGATCCTCACCAGGAGGTATTCCCTGCCGGCATTTACATCAGAAGGGGTCCGCAGGAGTATCCTTGGTCCCTGTAAAAAGATCTCCGCAGCAGCGATCCGCGAGATCCCGCTTCGCAGCAGATTCAGCATGGCCGGATTTGAGATTGAAGCCTTCCCTGTATGCCATGATGCCCCCGAGACTATAGGCTTTCATATATGCGCCGGGGAGAGGAAGATAACGCTTGCCACCGATCTGGGACATATCTGTGAGACAGCCGCCACTTATATAAGGGCAGCCAACCTCCTTGTGCTTGAATCAAACTACGACAGGCAGATGCTTGACGAGGGGTCTTATCCGTATTTCCTCAAGACCCGGATTAAATCGGACCATGGCCACCTCGATAACAGACAGGCATCAGAATTTCTGGCAGAAATAGCCACCCAAAACCTTACAACAGTCTGCCTTGCCCATCTGAGCAGAAACAACAACACTCCGGAAAAAGCACTTGACACGCTTGAGAGGATCTTTACAGAAAAAGGAATAATGCCCTGTAACAGACCCCGGGTAAGGATTCTGCAGCGTGATGTCCCTACCGGGATATTCAGTGATCCAGAGGAGTAACACCACCTTCGCCTTATCTCAGGGTAAGGGTGTTTCCGGCCATTACAGATGCTTTATCCACCTTCCTTTTTACAAAAATCGGTGCTCTGTATAAGATATCACTCCTTTTTATACTTTTGCTGCGGCTTAAAAAATGCCTTTCAATGAATCTTTTCACCAGACCCCGGGTTGCCACAAAGGAAATTGCCACTGACAGGAAACGGATCCGGATGGCTGTCGCCCTTTCCTATTTCTGCATGGGTATTTCGTTTGCTTCGTGGGCAAGCCGGATCCCTGATCTGAAAACAACCCTTCATCTTACTGACGGTCAGCTTGGCTCCATCCTCTTTGCCCTTCCTGTAGGTCAGCTTCTGATGATGCCCCTCTCGGGAAAGCTGGTTACACGATTCGGGAGTCACCGGACTATACTGTTCGCCCTTCCGGCCTATACCATAACTCTTAACATCATCGGACTGGTGAGCAGCGGATGGCAGCTTGCAGTAATACTGTTTATTTTTGGCCTTACAGGCAACCTTAGCAATATCTCGATAAACACCCAGGGGATCTCGGCTGAGAAGCTTTATGATCGTCCTATCATGGCTTCATTTCATGGAGGATGGAGCCTTGCCGGGTTTACCGGGGCACTTATCGGGATGTTCATGATTAACCTCAATATAGAGCCCAACTGGCATTTCTTTATCATCCTTGTTCTGGTATGGATAATCTTTTTCATGAACTACAGGCACCTGATAAGGATCAATCCGGGCATCACAACAGGTGAACCTAAGCGTAAGTTCTTCACTAAGCCCGACGGGATCCTTCTGCAGCTTGGCATAATCTGCTTCTGCAGCATGGCCTGCGAAGGAGCCATGTTCGACTGGAGCGGAATTTATTTCAAGGATGTGGTAAAGGTCGACCCTTCAATCGTCGTCCTTGGATATACTTCCTTCATGATAATGATGGCTTCGGGCCGGTTCCTGGCCGACTCGGTAATTGCAAAGACAGGCAGACAGAAGCTGCTTCAGATCTCGGGGGTTCTCATTTCAGCGGGACTCTTCACATCCGTTCTCTTCCCCTCCCTGGTACCTGCCACTATGGCCTTTATGCTTGTCGGCCTGGGTGTTTCGAGTATTGTACCCACTGTATACAGCACTGCCGGTAAATACGGAAAGGTACCTCCGGGCATAGCTCTTGCAACCGTTTCGGGAGTAGGCTTTCTCGGTTTCCTCATGGGACCTCCCCTTATAGGCCATATAGCTGAAATAGCCGGCCTCAGATACTCTTTTGCCGTAATAGGCCTTTTCGGACTGGGGATAACTCTTATGGTCTCAAGGATAAAAGCCTTCAGAATAATTAATCATAGCTGAACCGAAGCTTCCCCACCTCATTTCATGTTTTACTCCGGAAGTCGGCTTTTTTCCCAACTAATAAAAAAAAACCGGAGAAGGATCAGGATTTATGATCCGACTCCGGCAAGGTTCTGAGTATAATTTGCTTTTCAGAGCTTCAGGGCCACTCCTAAATTGAAGTAGGTAACACCATAACCCAATTCTGCCATT
>CAZXSW010000043.1:0-2927 GCA_964642615.1 uncultured Rikenellaceae bacterium
TAATAAATCCTAAAAAATCAGATAATATGAAAAGATCGGTTACGTTAGTTTCGCTCCAATGGGGTGATTTACCTTTTGAAACAGTATGCCAGAAGGCAAAGTCGTTTGGTTATGATGGAATTGAGATTGGTTGTGTAGGTGACCATATGGAGATTGACAAGGCAGATGATGCATATTGCGCTGCCAAGCTCAAGACTCTTGAGAAATATGGTCTAAAGGTATTTTCCTTCTCGACCCATCTTGTAGGCCAGTGTGTTGCCGACAGGATTGATGAGAGGCACAAGAGTATTCTTCCCGCTTATATCTGGGGAGACGGTGATCCTGAGGGTGTTCGTCAGCGTGCTGCCCAGGAAATTATCAAGACCGGTGAAGTTGCAGCAAAAATGGGTGTTAAAGTGGTCAATGGCTTTACAGGCAGTCCGATCTGGCATCTTATTTACTCCTTCCCTCCAGTGACCCCCGGTATGATAGAGGATGGTTTCCAGGAAGTGGCAAGAAGATGGAAGCCTATCCTTGATGCCTATCAGAAACTTGGAGTAAGGTATGCACTCGAGGTCCATCCAACTGAAATCGCATTCGATATAGCCTCGGCAAGAAGAATTCTGAAGGCCCTTGACTATCATCCTGCCTTTGGATTCAACTACGATCCTTCCCATTTCGGCTATCAGGGAGTCGACTATGTAAAGTTCATTTATGAGTTCTCTGAAAAGATCTTCCACGTTCATATGAAGGATGTAGCCTGGTCAGACACTCCTGCCGATGCCGGTGTCTTCGGCGGACATACCGATTTCGGAACCCTTGGCCGCTTCTGGGATTTCAGAAGCCTCGGAAGAGGATGCATAAATTTCGAAAAGATCATGAGAGCACTGAATGCTATAGGTTATAAAGGGCCATTGTCTGTTGAATGGGAAGACAACGGCATGGACCGCGAACACGGTGCAACCGAAGCATGTGAATTTGTAAAGAAAATTGATTTTCCGCCTTCAGACATTGCTTTCGACGCTTCCTTCGATAAGTAATACACAAGATAGCATCTTACAAAGCTGAAGCACTGAATACTGTAGAAGGAGCTGCTCTTTGTAGGTTGCTATTTTATTTTGATTTTTTTTATTAAATTACCTCTGGATTTTTATAAACCTGATAGTAATCCAAATTATTAACCATTAACCAAAAAATAAGAAGTAATGAAAAAAACAACAGCAATTGTAGCTCTCATGGCTGTTTTCACCCTGGCCATCTGCTTTATTCTATTCGGTTCAGTTTCAAGTGAACTTATGGTTTCACTGGGGATCAATGAAGGACAGCTGGGGAGCCTTGTCATGGCATCGTTCCTGACAATGTGTATTGTTCAGCTCTTTATCGGCCCTCTGGTCGACAAATACGGCTATAAGCCGATGGCCATCTTTGGATTTGCGGTTACAGGCATCAGCATGTTGCTTCTTGCCTTTGCCACATCATTCACAGGTGCAATGGTAGCAGGTATTCTCCTTGGTTTCGGAGCTATGGCCTGCAACACGGTTGGAAACACCCTTATTCCCGTTGTACTTTTTGAAGGTAAAGACCCCGCCCGTGCCAGTAACTTCGGTAACGGATTCTTCGGCCTTGGTTACGTTGTCATGCCCCTTCTCATAGTGTTTATGTTCAACACCCTGGGTCTCGACTACAAAACAGCTCTTATCATTATTGCGGTTCTTTGCTTTATCTTCCTTGTGTTCTCATTCACTGCTTCTTTCCCACAGGTTACCGTTGGCTTCAGCTTTGCAAAAGCTGTCAGCGTGATAAGCAAGCCGGCTGTTCTTGTTGCAGCATTAGCTCTCTTCTGCTATATGGCACTTGAGATCTCTATGGGAACATGGATAAAAAGCCTTATGTCTGAACTATACGGAGCTTCCGGAGGTGCCGGTTCCGCAGCCAGTGCAGGTCTTGTTCTGAGTCTCTTTGGAGTTGCCATGATGATCGGCCGTTTCCTTTCTGCCTCGGTTAAGAACCTTACAGCTATGGGATCAAAACTTATTATAGTAGCTTCCTTAATTGCTCTGGTTGCCATTCTTCTTATGGTCGTTGCAAAAGGACCCGCTCTTGGTATCTTTGCCGTTATCCTTGCCGGTCTGGCTTTTGCCCCGATTTTCCCGACTCTTGTCGGCGTTACTTTCGGAAAATTTGACCCCAGCCTCTATGGAAGTATCCTTGGAGTAATGTTCTCAATAGGTCTTCTCGGAGGTACACTGGTCCCGAAATTCATCGGTAACATGAGCGTTGGCTCGACTGTTCAGCAGGGACTTATGATTGCTGCCGTTATGGCAGGTATTCTGCTTATCGTCTCACTCTTTGTCGGAAGTGTAGGCAAAAAATCATAATGATCAACATCAGGATCATTTATTAAGGGAAATTTATTGTTTAACCTTTTAATTACAGAAAAGACATTATATGAAGAAAATTAAGTTGGGACAGATCGGAGGCGGAATTGGTGCATTCATAGGGGATGCTCACCGCCGTGCCTCCAGAATTTGTAATGATTATGAACTTGTTGGAGGAGTTTTTGATGTTGATTATGAAAGGAGCAAACAGTTTGCAGCACAGGAGAACCTTGATCTCAGCCGCTGCTACGAGACTGTTGATGCTATGATCAAGGCCGAACAGGCCCTGCCTGAAGACGAAAGGATGCAGGTTGTTTCAATAGTAACACCCAATGCCCTTCACTATACCTTCGCCAAGAAGGTCCTCGAGGGTGGTTTCCATGTTATCTGTGAGAAACCTATGACAATGACAGTTGAGGAAGCTGTTGAGCTTGAGGCACTTGTTGCTGCCAAAAAACTTACATTCGCGCTTACTCATACCTATACAGGCTATCCCATGGTTCGCCAGATGCGCGAACTTATAAGGCAGGGTGTTCTTGGTACTATCCAGAGGGTTGATGCCCAGTACTA
>CAZXSW010000043.1:3027-20660 GCA_964642615.1 uncultured Rikenellaceae bacterium
GAACCCACAAAGGTTTACAAACCGGCTCACGGATACAACACCTCCATTGCAGAAGCCAGCCATACCATGCCGTCAGGTCATCCCGAAGGTATCTATGAAGCCCTGGCAAATATCTACAAGGGAGCTGCCAAATCCATCAGGGGAGAACAGTTCTATCCCTGTGAGTTCCCGACAGTTCACGATGGCGTCAGAGGAATGAAGTTCATACATTCTGTTGTTAAATCAAACGGTCAGGGTAACGTCTGGGTTAAGCTCGACTGATTCTGATTACTTCTTACACTTAATTACCCTGTGCTCTGCCTCCTTTCAAAACAGGAGAATCAGGCACAGGGTATTTTTTTGCCTTAGCTGCAGGCTTGTCAGTATGAGGCCTACTGCTTCCTTTAAAAATATTCCGCCCTAAACCAACCAATAGAAGTAAAAAAAGGGTGTCACCGCTGGTGACACCCTTTTATTTTGTTTTATAAGATGTTATTACTGCAGTCTAGCAAGAGCAAAATCAACAGCCTCCTTAAGGTCTGGATTTGAACCAAGCTGCTGAATAACCGGAACTGCGGCAGAGCTACCCATCCAGCTGAGTTCCTGGATAAGAAGTTTTTTGCTTTCAGCCGTGGCGGCAGGGTTCTGAAGAACTTCAAGCATCCTTGCTTCAATCTTGAGAAGTTCAGACGGATTGCTTGATACTTTACGGATTTCCTTCTGGATACTTGTAAAGTACTTAGTGCTCTTATCCACTTCGTAGTTCACGATATTGGCAAAGTCATCATCAAGTGAAGGGGCTTTGAAATCGGTTCTGAGAACTGCGCCAGCTGCACTGGGGAAGTCATTGGGAACAGGAATGGTAACATTTCCTGAAGCTGCCCATTCAGCACCACGCTGGAAGGTAATGATGAAACCGACGCTCTGCATTGCAGGACCGCCTCCCTCATCAGCATGACCGAGAATGGTGTGGAAGATCCTTCCTTTTCCGTATGTGATTGTCATCAGCGCTGGTTCATCCCTTGACTCTGTTCTCTGCATCTGACGCATCATCTGCTGAATCTGTTCTGCTGTAGGAGCCTGGCCGCCACCCGGGAAACCACCTGCGGGAGCTGCACCCTGTGGGAAACCACCTGCAGGAGCTGCACCCTGTGGACGCTGCTGACCTGCTGCGGGAGCTGCACCCTGGGGGCGCTGCTGACCTGTTGCAGGAGCTGCACCCTGAGGACGCTGCTGACCTGCTGCGGGAGCCGCAGCCTGAGGTGTCTGCGCCGGCCTTCTGGCCATACTCTGACCTGAATTGGCTGTTGCAAGGATCTCCATGTTCTCGGCCGGTCCTCTCAGACGGCTGTAAAGTTCATCATTGCCCTGCATCCAGTTGATAGGTAAGCCTTTCATGATAGGATGTTCAGGCATACGGGTTTTGACAATGAATTCACTTCTTGGCCCGTGTGTTCCGCCAATACCTTTAGATGTATCGTCCCTTACAATCTCACCGGCTCTGTTGTAATATACATAGGGGCCCGACTCCTCGTTACGATTGCCCCATCCGCCAAGACCAATCATGAGGTTGTATTCTTTCCATTCCGGGAAAGCGTTGTCAGCGGCATGGTATACAACAACACCACCACCGTTTTCAACAAACTTCACGAATGCTTCCTTGGTGGCATCATTCCATGAATCACCGTTATAATCAAGAACGATAAGATCGTACTTTGAGAACTCGGGATTAAAGGTTGACATGTCACCGCCCTGTTCGGGTGAGATAGTAATATCGGTTGTGAATAATCCGGTCTGGTCGAGAAGTTGTTTAAGAATTGGATGACTTGCCTGCCAGTTGTGATTATTCTGCCCCGTAACGATCAGTGCTTTATAGTTAGCCTGTTTTGTACAGGCTGAGAAGAAGGTTAATAAACCTGCAACCAGTAATAATAATAAATATTTCTTTTTCATTTTGTTATCAGATTAAGCTGTTGGTAATGTCCAAGGTGCACGATACGGACGACTCAGTAAGCGGCTGGCCATCGGGTTATCAATGATCTCTTCCTTAACAGGATCCCATTTGATGGTCATACCTGTCGTCATTGCTATTTCACCCAGAAGTCCGACAGTAACAGCACGATGAGCTGCGTCGATCGGGGCAATTGTAGGTTCACCTGACCTTAGACAATCTATAAAGTTCTGATAATGGTTGTCACTCTTGTACAGGTGGATTTCGTTTTCACCGATTTCACCTTCAAGAAGTTTGGGATCTGAAGCTGTAAGAACACCGTTCCTGTCGCAATGGATCCATCCAAGGTCTCCGTAGAAAGTAGTACCCATACCAAGCTTAAACCTCGAAGAGTTAGCTACATGCATAAGAATACCATTCTCATATTTACAATTGTAGTCATATTCAAACGGTACGTCATATATGCCTTCAGCGGGATACACACCATGACCTGATACTTCAACAGGGCCTGTACCTTCAAGGTCGGCACCCCAGTTGGCTATATCAATATGGTGGCCTACCCAGTCAGTCATCTGTCCACCTGAATAAGCGAGAATCCAGCGCCAGTCCCAGTGAAGAACGCCTCTGAACGGAACTTTTGGAGCAGGGCCGAGCCACATATCCCAGTTAAGTCCTGCAGGTATTTCCTGTACCGGAGGAGTACCGATTCCGCGGCTTCCGTCGGGGAGACCTACCTCAATTAAGGTAATCTTACCTGCCCTGCCATTCCTGACAAGTTCGCAAGCCTTGTGGAAATTGGACTCTGATCTCTGCCAGCTTCCTGTCTGGAAAACGATATCATTCCTGTGAACTGCTTCAACGATCGCCTGGCTGTCCTTAATTGTACGGGCAAGAGGCTTCTCACCGTACATATTAATCTTCTTGTTTGCGACAGCTGAGTAGATAATCCCGTGCCAATGGTCCGGAATAGCGATAAGCATGGCGTCCAGGGTCTCTTTCTCGAGAATCTCCCTGTAATCCACATATGTGCGGCAATCCTTGTTGTTATGTGTTTTATCGATGGTTGCCTTTGTAGAGGCAAGCCTGTTGTCATCGACATCACATATAGCTACAAACTGTACTTCATTGTTCAGACGATAAAAGTCCCTCATGTCGCTGTTCCCCTGCGAGCCGGCACCTATAAGTCCAAAGACAACGCGATCACTGGGTGGTAGTTTACCTCCCATACCAAGAGCTGAAGATGGGATTATCTGTGGTATCACAAAAGCTCCCGCAACAGCTGCTGCTGATCTTCTTACAAAGTCTCTTCTTGATGATTTGTGTGACATACTGTTTAGTTTAAGTAAAGTGATAATAAAGGTTTCATTATAATGTTATTGGCGTCCCTGGAATGGGCGTTTCAAATACCATATCAACTGGTCCGAATTCAATGACTGATGGTCCGAGGTCCATATCCGATTTAAGAATCTCGTCCCAGGTAATGAGCCTGCCTGTATAGGCAGCCGTTCTTCCCATAATAGCAGTCAGGGTGGATAATGCCGTAGTCTCGGCTTCATTTACATATTCGCCCGTCCTTATTGCATGAACAAGATGCATATGTTCCTGCACATATGGAGGGATGACTATTGTATTCATCTGATTTCCGTTCTCATCTTTCGGATATTCGAATTTCCATTTCACATTCCCCTTAAGATCCCATATTGTGTTCTGACAGTTGGTATAACCCTCTGTCCCCATAACAATCTCCCCTGTACTGTTTGCACAACTGTCGATCTGGCGGCACATGCTGTGTGAACTCACTCCGTTACCATAGTCAAGGTCTATACTGAAGAAGTCGTACTGGTCACCTGTAACCCTGCGATGACGGCCACCGTATCCGATAGCCTTTTCAGGTACTTTTCCAAAGAACCAGTTGATAACATCAATATTATGAACATGGGTATCAAGAATATGGTCGCCGCAAAGCCAGCAGAAGTTGTTCCAGTTACGCATCATATATGTCATGTCGTCCCATCCTTCTTCCCTGAGTCTGAACCACACATGGTCCTGATTCCAGAATGCCTTGGCTCCAGTCGGTGTCCCAATGGCGCCGGCCATAACCTGCTTGTATGTCTCAATATAGTCTTCCTGATGCCTTCTCTGGGTTCCGGTAACAACATTGAGCCCAATGGCCTGAGCTTTTTTCGCCGTTGTTATAACCGACCTTATACCCACTGAGTCCACTGCAACCGGCTTTTCAAGGAAACAGTGCTTTTTGTTGGCTACTGCCTCAGCGAAATGCTCGGGACGGAACTGCGGAGGTGTGACAAGCAATACCACATCTACCTCAGGCAAGGCTATAAGCTTCTTATAGGCATCGAACCCGGTAAAACAGTTCTCTTCCGGAATCGGAAGATCGAAAGAGGCAAATCTGGCTCTCGTGGCATCTATCTGATCCTGGAAGACATCGGCCAGGGCAATGATCTCAAGATCGGGCCCTGCACTTATAAAGTTGATAGCAGCACCTGTTCCCCTGGCTCCACAGCCAACAAGCCCTGCCCTTAATTTTTTACCTGCCGGAGCCCCATTGAGTATTGGAGGAAGACCAAGCTCCTTATTATCAGGTGTTTTTCTACTGCATGCTGAAAGAACAGCCCCTGCGCCAGCCAGACCAATCCCGGCAAGTGCAGTTTTTCCGATAAAATTCCTTCTGTTAATATTTTGCATCTCTTATTATATTTTTATTTTTCTTATAAGCCCTGAATGGCGCTGTCGGGTTCACATACCACCCTGAAGCCAACATCTATAACATCTGAATACCACCATATACTCTTCGGAATCTGCGGGTCTGTGACCAGCCATGCCTGAGATCTGGTGTAATCCCTGTTCGCGGCCCTGAGATCTTTGGCATCACTCTTGAATGATCCGCCGCGGACAACATGTTCGCTACCTCTTCCGGGACCAGCCGGATTAACACCGGTAGTATCTGTCTGGTAGGCCGTTGAAGCATAGTAATCAAGGCAGAACTCAGACACGTTACCCAGCATGTTCTTAAGCCCAAAAGGATTCTCCTTTACTGCAGAAGGTTCTTCAGTCTTGGCCCTGGCGTTATTCATATAGATCGCATATGAAGCTATGACAGCTGTATCAGCTTTGAAGATCTTCTTGAGGAATCCGTCGTTGGATACCTTTTTGGGGTTGGCTTCAAAGAAATAAGGTGTTTCTGTTCCTCCCCTGGCTGCATATTCCCATTCAGCCTCGGTTGGCAGACGGTATTTCTTGCCTGTAACCTGTGAGAGCCACTGGCAGTAAACCGTTGCTGCATGCCACGACATGGTAATAGCGGGTCTCTGACCTTTACCCCATCCCTGATCAGGTGCTCCCCACGGGGGAGTAGCGCCTGAAATGGCATCAACATCCTGGTTGGCCACAACTTTCCCTTCAGTTCTTCCCTGTGAGCCTGTTGCCCTGAAGAAGGCAAGATACTCATCCCATGTAACTTCAACCTTCGCCATCCAGAACGGCGAAAGGGTTACCTGACGTTGAGGTCCTTCATCTGCCTCACGGAAGAGCTCATCCTCGGGACTCCCCATTTTGAAGGTCCCGCCCGGGATGGCCACCATGTCAAAGGTTACACCCGACCCCGGAATCTGCTCTGTGAAGCTTTCAAAGCTTTCAACCTTTGTGGCTTCAGCATAGATGATCTCCTCCCCGGTCACGGTAACTCCAAATGATGGGTCATGATCATGTATTGCATTTCTGTCGTAATGCCCTACATTAAGGTGACAGTTAAGGCAGCTCTGATCATCAGTTCCGTTTACATAAAAAAGGTGGGCATTGCTGCCGTCAACCGACAATGTTACTGGAAACAGATTCTCATGACACTTAAGACATGACTCTTCATAAACAATCTTCTTGGCATAATCAACCTGACTCTTGGCATCCCAATCAATATCGGCACTATCCTTGAAAAGATACCCGTAGGCATCCTTAAATCCGGTTTTTGCCTTCGCAAATACATAGCCATGACCCTTGGGAGGGAGATGGCACTCCACACAATCCGTAATATTACCAGAAGAGTTATTATGATGGGTTGAAAGCCTCCAGCTCTGCTCAGCATGAGGATGAAAATGACACACCATACAAAACTCATTGGTCGAGGTATAATCCATTACTCCATTAAATGATACCAATAAAACAAGTCCGGTGGTTATACCCAGGATAAAAATCCACTTCTTAGCATTCCCTTTCGCGAATCCCTTTTTGCACCAGTTTCGTAAATTCATGATTTTATAAAAAACTTATTATATACAACTTTCCAAAGATAATTTTTTTTTTGAAAAAACTTAATAATTTAAAAACATACCAAAATTAAGGGGATAGCCCCCGGCATGGCCATTATAGTTAACCATTCAGCAGAAAGGCTGATATCCATACCCCTTCGGTGCAAGCTGATATTCAATACCTGCTGTGATACAGGCAGGATCGGTTTCATGATGAACTTCCCTCTTCCGCGAAGCCAACTCTCCGGGCTTATAAAACAGGATTCTCTCCCCTGCGCTCTGCCAGAAAGCCTGCCTGCTCCAGGAAGTACAACCAAACCTGAAATAAGTCCCGGAACAAACCACTTACGACCTTCTTCATAAACGCTTGTAATACCGCATGAAGATAGTCAAATATCCGGCACATAAAACAGAAATGACATTTTTCCTTTACCGGCTGCCCTCATTATATTAACTTTACCTGGTATAAAAAGGAGACAAATGCTGTTTTGTATCCACACCACTCTTATCACGGAACAAGTATTTATGCCACGACGGGTAAAAAAAAAATTAAAAATGAAAGGAATGGCTCAGGGAAAGACAAGAATTCTTATAATCATTTTACTACATCTTTTTTTATACGGAGCTCTCAACGGGCATCCATGGAAACCCAACCATTATGTCATTGTCGATACTGACGGAGGTACCGACGACATGAAGGCTATAAGCATGCTTCTTGCATCTCCCGATGTAAGGGTCCTCGCCATAATTGCTTCCCCGGGAGTCCTTTCCGCCGGGAACACATATATTAAGGTAAAGAGCCTCCTTGACTCATTTTATCATGAAGGAATCCCTGTCGGGATAAATACCGATGCCAGATTTTCCGGTAAAGAGATGCCTGTTGCACTTGAATATATCTGGGGACCTGAAGACGGTATCGATCCGTCAGCAGCCCCACTCTATACTGATCTTGTAAAAGCAATCCTCGAAGCTGAAAAAACAAAATTCTCCTTTATCTGCCTTGGCGGAGCATCTACAGCCTGGTCAGTAATCAGGGAGATCCCTGAAGCAAGGTCACAAATCAGGGATTTTATATGGAGTGCCGACGGGATGTCCGACACCGATGGATTCAACTATAACATTGATAAAAAATCATCCATGAGTCTTCTCCGTCAGGAGATACCGGTCAAGATTGTAAGAAGAGCTCACACCTCCGGCCAACAGTTCTATTCAGGGGATTTTACAGGACAGATCGAAAACGCCGGGTCGGTATACGCCCTGAAAATAAGCGGGTTTCTCCGCTCCGGGACTGCCCGCAGCCACTCTTTCTCATTCGATGCAACCGATGAGATGGTTCCGGTGTTCCTTCATTTTCCGGAATTGTTCGTTAACAAAACACTCGGGAACGTTAGCGATTGTTCACCGTCGGTTTCAGATGAGATGAGAACCTCCGTCATAAAGATTCTCAAGGGAGAAACTGTTGAGAGGAACCAGGTAATTAAGACTATGCCGGATGACCCTTCCTTTTACTTCGACGACATTGCCCCGTCTGTATCAACGATTATAAAACGATACGGAATCGATGAATGGACCTCAGGAGTGCTCGCCAATGAACTGCACAGGCACCTGGGAGTGTTTGCAATAGTCGGAGTAAAGATGGGAATAAGAGCCAGGGAGTATTTCAATACCGGTGTTGATGAGTTTTCGGTTGTTTCCTTTGCAGGCTCAGTCCCGCCCCTGAGCTGCATGAACGACGGTCTGCAGGTAAGTACGGGAGCAACACCGGGCCATGGATTGCTAAAAGTGGTGAACGATCAGCCCCTGGCACCATCGGCAGAGTTTACCTATCTTGGAAAAAAGATAAGACTTACACTTAAAAGTGAACTGGCTCGGAAAATAAGTTCAGAACTCCAGGAAATTAACTTTATCTACGGTCTCGACAGCAATATATACTGGGAACTGGTACGAAAAAGCTCTGTTAACTACTGGCTTTCACTCGACAGACACGAATTATTCGATATCGAAGTTGTTGAATGATCGGTTCTATCCTGCCTTATCCGGCTATACCATTATAATAAGTGTGCAGAAAACCCTTATAATTAAATAGTATCATTTCCCCGGCTCTTCATAGAAGTCATTACCCTTGTCGTCGATGATTATAAAGGCGGGCATGTTCCTTACCCTTATCTTCCTCACAGCTTCCATCCCAAGCTCTTCAAAATCAATCACCTCAACCGATTCAATATTTTCAGCGGCAAGGATGGCAGCCGGACCGCCTATTGATCCCAGGTAAAATCCGCCATATTTTTTGCATGCCTGGGTGACATTCTGTCCCCGGTTTCCCTTGGCAACCATTATAAGTGATCCTCCCAAACTCTGGAAGAGTTCGACATAGGTATCCATCCGGCCGGCAGTGGTGGGGCCGAAACTTCCCGAGGGCATTCCTTCAGGTGTTTTGGCGGGTCCGGCATAGTAAATTGGATGCCTCTTCATATATTCGGGCATTGGTCTGCCATCATCAAGCATCTTTTTGATCATGGCATGTGCCATGTCGCGGGCCACCACCAGGGTACCGCTGAGACTCAGGCGTGTCCTGACAGGATAACGGCTCAGTTCTTGCAATACCTCCCCCATCGGCCGGTCAAGATCAATCAACACCGGCTTCTGAAGCTCCGGAGCCTTTTCAGGCAGGAAGCGTTCCGGATTCCTTTCCAGCTTTTCAATGAAAATACCATCAGCTGTTATTTTTGCCTTTATGTTCCTGTCGGCACTGCAGCTCACCCCCAGTCCGACCGGACAAGAGGCTGCATGACGGGGCAGACGTATCACCCTTACATCGTGAACAAAATATTTGCCGCCAAACTGTGCCCCCAAACCGTAATCGTGACAGATCTTTTCTATCCTTGCCTCCCACTCCCTGTCGCGGAAAGCCCGGCCTCCCGCATTGCCGGTTTCAGGAAGGTTGTCAAGATAACCGGCTGAAGCTTCCTTTACAGCCTTCATTGTAGCTTCTGCAGAGGTCCCTCCTATAACCAGGGCAAGATGGTACGGAGGACATGCAGATGTTCCCAGGTCTCTTATCTTTTCGGTTACAAATCTTTCAAGGGACTCTCCATTAAGCAGCGATTTCGACTGCTGGTAAAGGAAACTCTTGTTGGCCGAACCTCCTCCCTTGGTTATAAAGAGAAACTCATAGCAATGCCCTGTGGTTGAATATATATCAATCTGCGCCGGCAGGTTGGTCCCCGTATTCTTCTCCTCAAACATACTCAGGGGGACCACCTGGGAATATCTCAGGTTCCTGTCCCTGAAGGTCTCAAAGATTCCTTTTGACAAATACTCAGCATCGTCAACCCTGGTTCTTACATCCTCTCCTTTCTTCCCTATCACAATGGCTGTTCCGGTGTCCTGGCACCAGGGCAGATCTCCCTTTGCTGAAATGACACTGTTCCTGAGCATCATATAGGCTACGAAACGGTCGTTGTCAGTGGCCTCCGGATCATCAAGGATCCTGCGTAGCAAAGCCAGATGGGAACTTCTCAGGAAGAAGGAAAGGTCAGAAACAGCCTCCCTGGCAAGCATCCGGAGTCCTTCCGGGTCAACTGAAAGAACCATCCTGCCACATTCTTCCCTGAGCTGAACATAGTCTCCGGTGAGCAATCTGTATTCAGTCAGGTTGCGACCCTGTCTGAATGGCTTTTCATAAATAAAATCTGCCATCTCTTCTAATATCTATACTACTTATCAGGTGGTTACAACGACCACTCTTTTATACCAAAGATATGAACTTTGTTGGAACAGAGTCCTCTGCCAGTGCATATTAAAAGGGTATGAAAGGAGAAAAATAAAAAAATCCGGGGTCAGCCTCCTGAGATTACTTCACCGAACCCAAACTTCCTTTCAGCCCTGATGCCCTTGGAGGTCATTGCGACAGTACAACACTCTACATTCTCATCATGCTGAAATACAAGAATGTAATTTCCATCAACAGCCTCTTCAAGAAGTCTCTTCTTCTCATCAATGGTTTTTAGTGATTCAATGTCATAGCTCATGTTCCAGACCAGAGGAATATGTGCTACTGTCGGAATAAGATCGCCTGTGTAAACCAGGGTCTTTCCCCTGTAATTAACAAAGGGTATCATAAGGCCGGGAGTGTGGCCGTAATACAGTCTGACAGAAAAGCCCGGGAACAGCTCTCCGTCTTTTTCAACCAGGTTGAGCTTTCCGCCTTGCATGATCGGCAAAAGGTTTTCTTCAAGGAATGAATCCTCTTCCCTAAGGTTATTCTTAAGGGCCCATTCCCACTGAACCCTGCTTACATGGTAATTGGCCCGCGGAAACACGAGCCTGAATCCGTCAGGCTGACTGCTGTCATTGACCGCACAACCTCCGCAGTGATCGGCATGAAGATGGGTAAGTACCACATCGGTGATGTCTGAAGGCCTGTAGCCTGCCCTCTCCAGCCCGGGTAGCAATCCCTCACCCCTATGAAGATGAACATGTCGGAAAAACTTATCATCCTGCTTGTCGCCCCAGCCAGTGTCAACAAGGATGACATGCCCGCCACTCTCGACAACGAGCGACCTGAGGGTAAGGACTATAAGGTTATTCTCATCCGAAGGATAAACCCTCGACCACAGGGCCTTAGGAACCACACCGAACATGGCTCCCCCATCGACTTTGAAATTGGATATATTGAAAAGTTTTATCTTCATGTTCTCTTTTTATTACAATAATAAGAATTTCTCTTCTTCTATATAAACAGGTAAAGGGCAACATTGATTACCTCCTTTGTCAAAACTCTGGCATATTTCATTATATTTATTGTCATATTCAATTCAGATCCTGAAAAATGAAACTCACATGTGTTGAATATTTAACCTTGCATGTATATAATTACCAGACATGTGGGTTGCACCATGCCATTAAAATTAAAATAACTTTATGATGAAACCCACATGTATTGCAGACACAAACACGTATGTATATAATTTTCAGACATGTGGGTTACATCAGACCATTAAAATTAAAATTATATACTGATGAAAACACAGATCCTGACTTCATTGCTGCTTATCATTGCTTCATCACTTACCGCCCAGACCGGGAAGGTGATGGATAACCTTTCCATGCCAAGCAAAATATTAAACATGGACAGGAAATACGCTGTCTATCTTCCTCCCGACTACGAGACCTCGCAGCGCAGCTATCCCGTTCTTTATCTTCTGCACGGGGCAGGTGACGACCAGAGTGGCTGGGTTCAGTTCGGGGAAGTATTGGGAATTACCGATAAAGCCATAGCCTCGGGAGCTTCTACATCAATGATTATTGTGATGCCCGATGCCAATACAGGCAAGAGAGGCTATGTAAACGACATGAAGGGCGAATGGAGATATGAGGATTTCTTCTTCGAAGAGTTCATTCCCTTTATTGAAAAGACCTACAGGATCAGGAGTGAAAAGAGGTACAGGGCTATCGCCGGACTATCAATGGGCGGAGAAGGAACTTTTGTCTATGCCCTTCATCATCCCGAAATGTTTTCTGCTGCATGTCCCCTGAGTGCCGCCACCGGTCCCGCAACAGCAACGGATATAACAAACTACAGGTTATGGCAGGTAACTGAAGGTGCCGGGGAACAGGAGATTAAGGCTTATTTTGAAAAATACAGTGTTATGAGCCTTATAGAAAAAATGCCTGACAACCAGAAGAGGGCAGTAAGATGGTATATCGACTGCGGTGACGACGACTTCCTTTTCGAAGGCAACTCCCTGGTGCATATAGCCATGAGAAAGAAAGAAATACCTCACGAGTTCAGGATCCGCGACGGCGGACATACATGGACATACTGGCGTACTGCACTACCGACCGTCCTGGAGTTTGTTTCAATGGGCTTCCACCAGTTCTGATGGATCTCGGAGAATTATGAATTTCCAGGCTTGTTTTTCTTTGAGGTCATAAAGAACATAAGCCTCATAAGCAATCTTATTATCTGGTAAGCGGTCCAGTCAGAGAGACGCGAAAGCCAGGTACGGCGCTTCATATATACATCGAAGGTTACCTCGCGGCAGTCATTCCTTATTATCTCATCAAGGATCTCCTCGAACCTTGTTGTGAATTTTTCGTCAATCACATCAGCATTTATCTCAATACTGCCATAGTCGCTTATGTGGTTGAGGTTATAGCTTCCAATGGTGCACCAGCGGCCATCAACGGCAGCTACCTTGGCATGAAGGTTCGAGGGCAGGTATTCAAAGATCCTGATCCTGTTGCTGAGGATAAATCTGTAGAGGAAGTTGGTTGCCCTCTTGAACATGGGAGCATCCGACTCGGAAGGCAACACTATTCTTATGTCAACACCCCTTGAAGCGGCGTTCCTGAGAAGCGTCCTCTCATTCCTGCCTGGAAGAAAATAACTGGCAAAGATTATCAGACTTTTCCGTGAGTGCTTGAAGGCTGATCTGTAACTCCGGAGTATCTCTATCTTGTTTCTGTACCAGTTGTTCTCAAGTATCCTGACTCTTACATTATCATCATATAACCTTTGATGATGAACAATCTCTCGTGCTCTCTCATTCTTTGAAATAAAGGTTTTGTTCCATATCCTTTTCAATATACCGTTTACATGGGCACACTCGGGTCCGCGTATCAACAGGGCGAAGTCGAGCCATTCCTTCTTAAGTGGGGTTCCCCTGTAACGGTCGGCAAAGTTCATCCCGCCAATGATGGCCGTCTCTCCGTCGACAAGCAAAACTTTATGGTGGAGACGGAGGCTGAGCTGAAAGCCTTTTGTTATAAATGCCGGAGAGAAAAAGCGGAAGAGGATTCCCGAGTCCTCGATCTTTTTCATAAATCCATCCGAGAGATAGCGTGTACCGAAGGCATCAAGAAGCAGATATACTCTCACTCCCCTTCCGGCAGCCCCTGCAAGCGCATCAACGATCCGTGTTCCCGCCTCATCTTCTTCAATAATATAGGTCTGAAGGTGAATATAATGCTTTGCATGCCTGATAACCTTTTCATAGGTATCAAAGAAAGGTACTCCGCTTCTGAGGAGTTCAACAGAGTGACCGCTGCGGTAATTATGCTCTCCCCTGTTTGTCATGATGATACTGATCAACCTGTAAACAATACAAATATAAAAGATTAAAGACACTATCTGATGAAAAGAGTTTTTTGCGTTACTTTACATACAGGTGAAATGCCTGGCAGGCAGTATTCTCAGGAGCATGATGGCAGAAGCTAAAAGGCTTGCCTGCTGCTACCACCGGAAGTTTATTAGACAGACATGAAAGTACATTTTATAGCTATAGGCGGAGCCGTTATGCATAATCTGGCCATCGCACTCCATAAAAAGGGATACATAGTAAGTGGTTCCGACGACGAGATCTTTGAGCCGTCAAAGTCAAGGCTTGAAGCCTGCGGACTCCTGCCATCAACACCCGGCTGGGATCCCGGAAGGATAACCGGCGATATCGATACAGTAATACTCGGGATGCACGCCAGGGCCGATAACCCCGAACTTCTGAAAGCACTTGAGACAGGACTAAAGGTTGTATCCTTTCCTGAGTACATATATGAACAGACACGTAACAGGAAAAGGATAGTCGTAGCCGGCAGTCATGGCAAGACAACCACCACGGCGATGATTATGCATGTCTTCAGGTCGCTTGGTATAAAGTTCGATTTCATGGTGGGCTCCCAGATCGACGGATTCGATACTATGGCTGAGCTCTCGGAATCATCCGGATTTGCTGTCCTCGAAGGCGACGAATACCTTAGTTCGGCAATCGACAGAAGGCCCAAATTTCATCTTTACAAGCCCCACATTGCGGTTCTCAACGGAATTGCATGGGACCATATGAATGTCTTCCCCACCTTTGAGGAATATACCAGCCAGTT
Source organism: uncultured Rikenellaceae bacterium (assembly GCA_964642615.1). Taxonomy (GTDB): domain Bacteria; phylum Bacteroidota; class Bacteroidia; order Bacteroidales; family VadinHA17; genus LD21. The sequence continues at coordinate 17,098 of CAZXSW010000043.1, forward strand.
CAGGATCTTCATTGAAAAGATTGAAGAAGGCGGAACCCTTATCTATTTCGCAGGCGATCCGGTTGTAAAGGAACTATGTGAAAGCATCACACTACCCTTGAAAAAGGTTCCTTATAAGGTGCACGGGTATTTCACAAACAGTAAGGGTTTCTTTGCCGCAACACATAACCGCACTGTTCCCGTAAAGATCTTCGGCGAACATAACATGCAGAACCTGTCAGCTGCCAGAGAGGCCTGCCTTGCCGCGGGGATCACCGAAGATGATTTTTACAAAACCATCTCAACATTCGAGGGTAGCTCAAGACGTCTGCAGTTACTTGAGGAAACCAGTAACGGAGCAGCCTATATCGACTTTGCCCATTCACCTTCAAAGGTCAGGGCTACCGTTGAAGCGGTGGCAGAGAGATACCCGGGGAAAAGCATAATCGCATGCCTTGAACTGCATACCTACTCAAGCCTTAACGCAGCATTTCTGCCACAATACCGTGGAACCCTCAACAGTGCTTCAGAAGCATTCGTATATTTCAACCATCGTTCGGTGGAACATAAGAAACTGCCACCCCTGGCTGTTAAACAGGTTTCAGAATGTTTTGGCGGGAAAAACCTTACGGTGTGGGATGACTCATCGGCCCTGCTTAAAACACTTAATGAGAGAAAATTCAGTGATCCGGTATTCCTGTTTATGAGCTCAGGGGATTTTGATGGATGGGACATGAAGCAGATTTCTGCTTCACTGCTGTCAAACAAATAAACGATTCATGCGTTATACAGGGGAAATCAGACAGGCCTTAAGTTGCACTAAGGTCTGAGTTATGAGGAGATGTTTAAGGTTTGATAAATATTGTTAATATTGCAAACTATAAAAATTAAAGATCATGATTAAGAGAATTGTTGTAGCACTTGTACTTTTTGTTTCAATCAGCTTTGCGGCTAATTCACAGGACTACAGGACAGGTATAGGCTTCAGGGCCGGCGTACCTTACGGACTGACTGTAAAACACTTCATCAGCGAGAGCAATGCGATAGAAGGTATCCTTGCCAGCAGGTGGGGCGGACTGGTTATCACCGGACTTTATGAAAACGAACACTGGACCGGGGAATATCCTTCACTTAACTGGTACTGGGGCTTTGGTGCTCATTTAGGTTTCTGGGATACAGGCTATAATCCCCGGATCAACGATTCATATACCGGATCTGTTATCGGTGTCGATGGAATTCTTGGACTCGAATATACCTTCGATGATTTCCCCCTTAATCTCTCGCTCGACATCCTGCCTTCTATCAACCTCCTGGGATCAACAGGCTGGGGAGGCATAAACGGAGCTCTTTCAGTAAGATATGTTTTTTAATAAAAAATATTTTGAAGATTTAAAAAAAGATGCTTTCTTTGCATCCGCATTTTAAAGTTCTTTAAAGGGTCCATTCGTCTAGTGGTTAGGACGTCAGGTTTTCATCCTGGTAACAGGGGTTCGATTCCCCTATGGACTACTAAATTAGTAACAAGATAGTTAATAATAAAAATGGCAAATCATAAGTCATCGGAAAAAAGGATCAGGCAGACAGAAGCCAGAAAAACAAGCAACAGGTACTATGCAAAAACCATGCGTAACGCCCTGAAAGCTTTAAGGAACACTACCAACAAGGAAGAAGCTGCCGTTATGCTTCCGAAAATGAATGCAATGCTTGATAAGCTTGCCAAAAAAAGCGTAATTCACAAGAATAAGGCTTCCAACCTCAAGTCCTCCCTTGTGAAGCACGTAAACGGACTCCAGTAAACAACTGAAAAGAAAAAATACAGGGCTGCTTTTTAAGCAGCCTTTTTTTTTCAAGCCAAACTTTTTCCGGGACAAGCAGGTGCAGATATACGATTAATTCCTAACTTTATAGGATAAACATCGTCTCGCTGTATGTCTCTTAAAATTACCGAATGGGCTGTCGAGGACAGACCCAGGGAAAAGCTGATCCTGAAAGGAACAGCCACCCTAAGTGATGCCGAATTGCTGGCAATACTGATCAGTTCGGGGACAAAGAACAGATCTGCTGTTGATCTTGGCCGGGAGTTGCTTCTCAAGGCAAACAATAACCTCAACACTCTCGGTAAACTCTCAATCAAGGATCTTACAAAGATCCATGGTATCGGTCCGGCCAGAGCCGTAGTAATCGCCTCAGCCCTGGAGCTGGGAAGACGACGAAAGCTGGCCGAAGCCGAAGAAGCCTTTAAGATCCGGTCGTCGAAAGATGTTGCCGATATCTTCCAGCCCCTCCTCTCAGACCTTAACCACGAAGAGTTCTGGATACTCTTCCTTAACAGGGCCAACAAAATAATAAACAGGATAAAGCTGAGTCAGGGAGGTCTGAGCGGTACCGTGACCGACGTGAGGATGATAATGAAAGATGCAGTGGAATGTCTGGCATCAGGAATGATAGTATGCCATAACCATCCCTCGGGAAACATCAATCCAAGTGAGTCGGATATAAAGATAACCCGCAAGATCCATGAAGCCGGAAACCTTCTTGACATCCAGCTGCTTGATCATCTTATTGTAAGCGGACAAGATTATTTCAGCTTTGCCGACAACGGATTGCTGTAGACAAGCGGGTTACTGCTGTCAACACACTCCCTCAGAAGAGTGGATATACGCTTCTTCAAAACAGGATGAATGGCCCCTGGCGCAATTTCTCTCAGAGGTACCAGTACGAACTTTCTCATGGCCATCCGCGGATGAGGAACCACAAGGTCAACTTCATCTATTATTTTATTGCCGAACATGAGAATGTCAATGTCGATCGGCCTCGAGGCATAACCTTTACCCTCCCTCTTTCTTCCCATCAGTGCTTCGGTAAAAAGAAGCTGCTCAAGAAGCGCCCGCGGGGAGAGTCCGGTATCGATCCTTAGAGCCATGTTAAGGAAGCTGTCGCCCGATTCAAAACCCCAGGGAAGAGTCTCATATACTGATGACATATTCCTTATTGGACCTGCCACGGATGCGATCCTCTCAAGGGCTTCCTCCAGGTTCTTTTCCCTGTTTCCCATGTTTGTACCAAGACCAAGAAATACCTTATTCATCATCCTCATTTTCTTTGCCTAAAAGTACAAAATAGGTAGCTGACACGAACTGTTAGCATTGTTTTTTATATATTTAGCCCTCATTTCATTAAATGTAAAACACATGAAAGATTTCCTCAAATATACCCTTGCCACCATAGCGGGAATCATCCTGGTGACAATACTCTTTTTCATCCTCATGCTCGGGAGTCTGAGTGTGATGGTTGCCTCTGGCAGCAAACCCGTCAGTGTAAGTGAAAATTCAGTTCTCGTCCTTAAGGCAGGGATGCAGATCCCCGACAGGGGGAACCAGAATCCGCTGTCGGGCCTTGATCCGCTTAGCATGACTTTCTCACCGGCTACAGGGCTAAGTGATATACTCAGAAATATTGAAAAAGCAGCTTCAGACCCAAAGATAAAAGGCATCCTTATTGAGAATGGTATCCTTGCGCCCGGCTGGGCCACCACCGAAGAGATCAGAAATGCCCTTCTTAAATTCAGCGAATCGGGTAAATTC
>CAZXSW010000044.1:0-20621 GCA_964642615.1 uncultured Rikenellaceae bacterium
GTGAGGCATGAGCCAGTATTAGCGATAGTGCCAGGATAATAGTAAGATATCTCCAGGTCAGGGTATTGGGTATTCAAAGCAGAAATCGTGTAGCCGAAACCTAGCGAAGGCAATCCCACAGACGCGGGAAGGTGTCAGGTGTGAGCTTAGGAATGCGAGGGAGTATATATGATAGCAGATGTAGAGATGATAGTTGGAGTAAAAGACAAAAGGAAATAAACGGACATGGCGAACTTGATCCAGGGAAGAAGGGGAGGCTTGAGAAATGGCAGAGGCAGGGAGTTGAGGTCTGTAAAACAATATGATTGGAAAAGCATGTGTGAGAACAGGCTAACAAAGTTAAATTCAAAAGTAAAAAGTTAACGTTTAATGTTTTAAGTAGTTACACCAGGATTCAGGCAACTGCCAATAATTAAGATGGTGTAATAGAAGTGTGGTTTGGAACCCGTAACCCAGAACCCGTAACCCAGAACTCAAAACCCGGAACTCAAAACCCGGAACCCGAACCCTGAAAAACTTGAGCGCCAGTATTAGAGCGTGAAAATTCCTTCTAATTTTGCAGCTGTAAAAATTATCGGGTTCCTCCATTTTCCATTTTCAAATCTTCAGATTTCGTCCCTCTTTTATTCCACCTATTCCTATGAATGAGTTCAATATTTCATTTTATAATTTATGTTATATCACTAATTATGATAGATAACCTATCTCAATTTGTTTATAGACTTAATGTTGCTTATATTTGTAGTGATTGGAAAAACAGCATGAAACCCGAAGCACAAACAATAATTTACGGTTACACCGCCAAAGATAATTTACGGGGTCATAATGCTCACCTGTTTAAAAGGGCTTTATAGTTCCCCTTTTTTACGTAATAATCACAAAAATAAAGGTTCAATTTACTGACAATACCGATCAGGTATTTTGTAATTGACTAAAAGGGAAGGAGAAAATGACTATGAAATACATACTGCTTTTTGGATTTTATCTGATACTTGACGTCCTGTACGCATACTACATAATCGCACTGACAGAACTGAAAGCTGTTAAATCGGCACTGACATCGGCTATAATTATGGGAATGTCGCTGTTCGGGACTATTGAGATAATCAAGAATCACTGGAATGCGGTTCCCATTATCCTTGGATGCTTTTGCGGGACATATATATCAGTGAAGCTAAAAAAATCAAGAGAAAGTGACCTGGCAAAAGATTCAGATTCAGAAACTGAGGCGAAAATCAGTGTTTTGAAAGCTTCGGCTTGATTAAGTTATATTGTTGAACACCAGTAGAAATGTAATCATGAAAAATAAAAATTACCATTTCGACAAACATCAAAGGTCCAATGATGAAGCTTCAGACCTACTGTTTCAGAAGGTTAAATGGACTGAAGATGGTATTCTGCAACTTGGCACTGTTACAGGGATCTATTCAGAAAAAGGAATAAAGTATCTGACGGTGATGACAATTTTTGGCAAACGCCGCATAGTAAAATCTGATAAAGTCATTCTGTTTTCAGAACAGGCCAGAGCATGAAAAGTTAACCGGTATTATTAAAACACAGGATAAATGGGGAAAAAAGATGTTATTACTTTCCTGTAAGGCATTGAACCCTTCAGGAATCTCAATATCCCGGAGTTTAGGCTGCTTTCGGAATTTGCAGGGAAGAAGTACTACCCTACAGGAAATAATCTTTTCCGGATATAAAACTATTTATTCGCCGATGTCTTTAAGTTGGATTTGATAATTCCAAACCATTTTTCAATGAGAACCCGCTCATTGTCAAGTCCCATGAATTCTGAACTGTCATAGAACTGTAAGGCTTTTTCATTTTTATCAGGCCTGTTGAATGTAAACACCAGATCCAGCTTTTCAACAACAGCTATACTGCCACTTTTTGTACTGGCATTTCTGCTTAAGGTATTTATTCTGCATTGAACGACTTCAGATAAATTTAATATGACTCTTTCTTCTTTATCTTTATTTTTTTTGAAATAATATAGTTTTTTTGATTGCTCATCAATTCCAATAACGTAATGCTGTCTCCATAATTCCTTCTGTGAAATATTGGCATTCTCCCCTTCAGCAAAACTTAAAAATTCATTGAGTAATCCGGCTTCCTTTTTTTTCTGGCTCCTATAATGAAGCAGAAAAGGAGATATTACAATAGCCAGTAAGGCTATTACCAAAATTATTATTGATAAATCCATCTTTGTTTTTGTTTTTTAGTGAATAATTCTGCAAAGCATTCTTCAGAAAGCTTTTCAATGCTTTTAGAAGTATGATAATAAGGTAATTATGATAATAAGATAGTAATGTGCCGCTGAAAATGACCAGCACAGAGGCAGAAATTACCAGTGGGAATGGAAAGGGTAAATAATTTCAACTTTTGGAAGTCCTGGTTGAATTATTATAGAATTGAAAAGATAATCTTTAAATAAACAAATTATTCTTTTTTCAGGAGATACAGGATTGAAATAAAAATCGTTGAAGTGTTTTCTTTTTGAACACGGAGCCGGCAGATTCCTTACAGAAGTTTCTGATCTTTCTTCATTACGGGTCAGAAAAAAAAGATCGGGTTGCCCCGTCGAGAAATGAAAATCTGAATTTTCAGTTTGATTAATTTGCACCAGCGATATGGATCCCAAAGCATAATTTCCTGATTTTATGCTTAAAAAGAGGAGTAGTACAATAAAAAAAAGTACTGATGATTTTGAAGCTTTTGACATGTGTTAAAAATAAGAACTTTCCTGTAAATTCTTATCTGAAAAGGGCTGTTACCTGCAATAATAATATTATGCTGAAAATAAGCTGACATAACAGTCATTAATCTTTCTGTCCATTTTGTTTTGCAAAACAAACCCCCGATCCGGAACTCCTTCATTTCAGCTCGTCACTTTCAAATCTTTTATATTGAAATCAGCTTAATGACACACCGGCAAATTGTTTTTTTTTCAACGATCTGTATATATTTGCCTGAAAATATCATTGATAATCATTATGGATCAAATCCCGGAATTTTCGTTATTCATTACAACGGTTTTCGTAGGCTTTTTTGCTATTTTGAATCCTATCGGGAATACACCGGTATTCCTGACGATGGTGGGTGATGAAGACCGTAAAATCATCAGGAGGGTTGCTTTAAGATCTGTAACAGTTGCATTTATTATCATTACAGTATTCAGTCTGTTCGGTCACCTTATCTTCAGATTATTCAACATTACGCTGCCTGCTTTTCAGATTACAGGTGGAATAATTGTATTTTTTATTGGTTATGACCTGCTACAGGGGAAACAGGCCAAGACACAAAAAACCAGCATGAAGGACACAATGGCTACTTACGATGATATGGCCGTTTCTCCTTTAGGCATTCCTCTTCTGGCCGGTCCAGGAACCATATCAACTGCCATGAATTTTGTGGGCCAGGGTAACACCTTTGTCAATACCATATTGATAATCAGTGTTTTTGCTCTTGTCTGTGCTATCACCTTCCTGATGTTCGTCCTCTCCAAAAGAATTGCTGAAAAGTTAAGACCGGCCCTTATCAAAGCCATTTCGCGGATAATGGGTCTAATCCTGGCTGTGATTGCTGTTCAGATGCTGATAAACGGCGTTTTTAACGTTATAAAGGAATTCCCAAAATAAATTTCATTATTCAGCACCTGCTTCGCTATTATTCTCTTTAAGTAAAGAAAAAACTTGAAATTTCCGGAATTCTTTATAAAATGCTATTCCTGTATAAACTTTAAATGTTTCTTTTGTAGTTTTTAAAGCCATGACATTTTAGCCGGAAGAAGCCCTGAGATCTGCAATAAATATGGAAATTCCGATTAATAGCAGGATTTTAAGTAAGGTTTGAATATGTTTTGTAGATTTGATATATAAATAAGCCAAAGTCTTAAATGGAATATATAGACATATAGTTATATGTTTTTAAGGGCCGATATTAACAATTCCGGGTTTTCGGATCAATCATGAAATTTCGCAATAAAGAAATACCTGTAACATATTTTGCGTGGCTTTCAATCACTGCCGCCGTTTTTACTATTGCCTTAAAACTTGGCGCTTTTTTCCTTACAAATTCAGTCGGACTGCTTTCTGATGCGATGGAGTCTTTTATAAACCTTGCAGGAGCACTTATGGCTCTCTGGATGTTGATAATAGCAATTCGTCCGGCCGATGACGACCATGCCTTCGGACACAGTAAGGCTGAATATTTTTCGAGCGGAGTTGAAGGAATATTAATTTTTCTTGCCGCCATTTTTATAGGAATTGCCTCGATCGAACGGTATTTTGACCCGAAACCCATCGAAAAAGTGGGGGTTGGTCTTCTGGTATCTGTTGCCGCCTCAATTATAAATCTGACTGTAGCCCTCATCCTGTTTAAAGCTGGCAAGCGTTATAATTCTATCACTCTCGAGGCTGATGCAAAGCATTTAATGACAGATGTGTGGACGTCGGGTGGAGTACTGCTCGGCGTTGGAGCAGTTGCGATTACGGGTTGGATGCGTCTCGATCCGATTGTAGCCTTCCTGGTTGCCTGTAACATCGTTTGGTCGGGTATTTCGATAGTGAGAAAATCGATAGGCGGTTTGATGGATAAATCATTACCGGAAAAGGATCTGGATGAAGTAAGAAAAATACTTAACTCATACACGAATGAGGATATCAAATTCCATGCTCTCCTTTCAAGACAGGCCGGAGCAAGGCAGTTTGTTTCATTTCACGTTCTTGTACCGGGTTCATGGTCTGTTCAGGAGGGTCACCAGTTACTTGAAAGGATGGAAGAGGAACTCAGGATAACTTTTCCCGGCATCGTCGTTTCAACTCATCTCGAACCCCGGGAAGATCCTTCCTCATATCAGGATATTACTTTGGACCGGTCTGTCTGAATCGTATTTCCTGACCACTACAATCCGGTTTCTGCTTTCCTGTTTTTGTTTGAAATATCCTCCCTGCAGGACCCTTGAAATGAAGACCCGGAATTTAAGGTAAGTCCTTTTTTAAATGTTGTGGAACAGATTAATAACCACTGACAATTACTGATTTCCAGGCACTGCTTCAGTTAAATATTGTTATAATAAGAAAAAAAATAAGAATGTTGGCCGGATGTTGGAACAATCAATAGGTTTTATTTTTACTTTTAGGTCGAATACAATTAATACTTATATAAATCTATTCTTATGAAAAACTTATCACGCAGAAAATTTATTACCAGGACATCTGCTGCTGCTGCCGGAGCAATGATTATTCCGGGACTTGTCGGATGTGGCAGTGGTAGCGGGAGCAAGGCAAAAGGTTCAGCTACAGGAAAAGTAAATATCGCAGTTATCGGTGTTGGCGGTCAGGGACAGCAGAACTGGAGAGACTGCATGGAAGAGAATGTTGTTGCACTCTGTGACGTCAGCGATACCGCTGCTACAGAAGGCTATAACACTTTCCCCAATGCAAGGAGATTCAAGGATTTCCGCGTTATGTTTGATAGGATGGCCAACGAAATTGATGCCGTTATTGTCGCCACTCCCGACCATACGCACTTTGCTGCTGCCATGGCTTCAATGCAGCTTGGCAAGCATATTTGTGTCGAGAAACCCCTTGCACATAACATCTGGCAGCTCCGTACCCTTCAGAAGGCTGCCAAACACTACAACGTCATATCACAGATGGCAAACCAGGGTCATGCTACCGTTGGTATCCGTTATGTAAAGGAATGGTATGAAGCCGGTATCCTTGGTGATGTGAAGGAAGTATTTGCATGGTTCAATGGTCCTGAGTTCACACCCAGGGGCTACTTCCTTAAACCCGATACCTATCCTCCGCAGGAAGAGCCTTTGCCTGAAGGTCTTGACTGGGATCTCTGGCTTGGACCTGTTGCTCACCGCCCATACAGCCATTTCTACATCCCCCGTTTCTGGAGAGGATGGTATGAGCTTGGAAACGCAGAACTTGGCGACTGGGCCTGCCATACACTGGATGCCCCGTTCTGGGCACTCGACCTGGGAATGCCTACATCAGTCGATTCAGTATTCAAAACTCCGAATACTCCTGAGGGATATGTATGCGACCAGTCTATCCTGAAATTCGAGTTTGCCGGAAGAGGCAACAAACCTCCTGTTACCCTTAACTGGTTCGAAGGTGGTCTAAAGCCTGAAAACCGTCCGGAATGGGGACTCGCTGAACTTCCCGGATCCGGTATGATAATGGTTGGTGACAAGATCTCCCTCATGACTGGTGGAAGGCCCAATGATCCCAAACTTCTCGTTCCTGAAGAACAGTGGCTTGAATTCCAGAAGAATATGCCGGCCGAAACTATTCCGCGTGTTGAAGGCGGACCAAGGGCTGAATGGCTAAGGGCTATCAAGGGCGAAGGTCCTATGCCTGGTTCAAACTTCGACTACTCATCACGTCTTACCGAGATGGCTGCTGTTGGTGTAATGGCTCAGAGATTCAATACACGTATTGAATACGATGCCGCAAACATGAAGGTAACCAACCATCCCGAATTTGATGTATTCATCAAAGAACCTGTCCGCGACGGATGGTCATACGGAGAGAACCTCTGGACCTAGTTATCTGTTAATTTTACAGGACTTTATATAGTAGAAAGGGTGCTGCTCATGCAGTACCCTTTCTTTTTTTTAGAATGTAAGAGCCGGGTATTGCAGGCTGTTTCATTACCGCTTATATTTGTATAAACAAATCATAACCCCATGAATAAAAGAACCTTCTTCAAAACAGGTATCCTTGGAACCATAAGCCTGCTTCTTCCCGGCAGAGCTTTCAGCCTTGAGTTCTATCCCCGCAAGAGTGACAAAAAATGGGCAGTACTCTATTCAACGTGGTGCGGATCGGCACGCGATGCTGCATTATGGATAAGCGAAGGCATGGATGGAATTGCCAATGTATTCGATGTCCGCGAGAATCCTGATCTCTCAGGCTATGACTTTGTAGTAGTGGGTGGAGCAATCCGTTCAGGGAAAGTATCACCTGAGATGGAGAAATACCTTGAGGCAAACAGGGATTTGCTTAAGAAAAAGCTTAAAGGCTACTTCGCCGTATGCGGGAATATGATGCAACCAGTGGGTCCCGACCAGACCAGGATGCTTATTGATGAGCATCTTTCAAGGATATGCGGGGTTTCAGGACTTCCTTCAAAGGTTTTCCTTGGCAGGATTACCTTCGGTCTTATGGAGCCGGATGTGAGGGGACAGATGGAGTCGATGCCAGGCATGAAGGAATACGACAATCTCAAACGCTCCGAATGCATGGCCTTCGGTAAGGAACTACTTAAAGGCTGAAATCATCTCAATCAATCTGTCAGGAAGAATCCCGATTGATACCCGGAATCCATAAGGCTGTGTTTGCAGGTTAAGGGTGGTGAGGGGACGTTGGTTCTAATGGAGGAAGGTGACGTCACCTACCATGTCAAAGTATTCCCCGTCGGCAAAACGACCGGTTGCCTTCCAGACGTAGACGCCCTGAAGGGCAAGATTGCCGTCGCCGTGATATCCGTCCCAGCCTTTCCTGAGGTCGGTGCTTTCAAATATCAGTACACCCCACCTGTTGAATATCTGAAGCTTGTAATCAATGATATTGTCATAGAAAGGTCTGAAGACGAAATCCATTTCAGGATATATGCCCTCCTGCCAGGTCCCGCCTGTCGGGCCGGTACGGTTCCATTTAAATACGCTGGGGAAGTCAAGACTGCCCTCTTCCCATCTTACAACAACCGGTGTGTTGAGGCCGGCCGAATCAATGCAGCCGTTTTCGGAGACAACAACAAGTGATACGTCGTAATTGCCCGCTTCATTGTATTTATGCCATGGATGCTCTTCCTCTGAAGTATCGCCGTCACCGAAGTCCCAGTATGAAGCCGTGGCACCCTGGCTGTAGTTGTAGAATACCACCACCTGCTCATTATTGATAACCTCTGTCGGCCAGGCGTCGAAAATGGCCACAGGGTTTCTGTAAACAGTTACTTCTTCCTGGTGGACCGAAGTACCTGACAGGTTATTCACCGTCAGAGTCACGGTATATATTCCCGGGATATACCAGGTGTGTTCCGGATTCTCCACTGTCGAATAATTCCTGTCGCCATAATCCCAGAGCCATGATTCAGCATAGAGGCTTGTGCTGCTGAACCTTACCTTAAGCGGGGAGCAGCCTGCCGTATCCGGTATAAAGCCGGCCTGTGGCAGGGGAGGCATTATCACTTTTATATGAATGGTATCAGATCCCCAGCATCCCCACCTGTCAGGAATGGTATTGTAACTGATAACATGATTGCCGGTTCCGGCACTGAAGGGATTGAAGGTATTGCCAGTGATACCCGGACCTGAAAAGACACCTCCTTCGGGAGTGGCTTCCAGAACAATGGAAGGACTACCGAGAAAGACAGTGCCGATGCCTGTTATGCTTACTTCAGGATAGGGCATTACAGTGACAAGAGCTGTGTCAGAATCCTGGCAATCGGGGTTGACAAGGTTATAGCTTATTATATGGTCGCCTGCTCCGGCTATTCCTGGGTGAAAACGGTCTCCTATGACTCCGGGACCTGACCATACTCCACCCTGATCATGAGCAGTAAGAAGCACAGGACTGCCTGTTACACACAGGGTATCAAGGTTGACAATGGTGGCATCGGGGGTTATAACCGTGATGGTTATCTCATCGCTGTTGGAACATCCATTGGCATCAGTGATGCTGTAGGTTATCTGAAAACTGCCCGGACCGGTAAGGAGGGGGTTGAAAGTGTTGCCGGATACTCCGGGACCGGTCCATATACCACCGGGTACCTTAGCCGAGAGAGTTATGATCTCATCTGTGGCACACAGTGTTCCAACAGGAGTGATGGTGGCATCGGGCAGGGGAAGGACGGTTATTATTGTATTGTCTTCATCTGTACAGCCATATTCATTTGTAACAGAGTATCTTATGATATGATCTCCAGGTCCCGCGACTTCGGGGTCGAACCGGTCACCACTGACTCCGTCGCCTGACCATGTTCCTCCCGAATCATGGGCATGCAGGATAAGAGGTGGTGCATTGGCACATAGCGGACCGGCGGGAGTGATTGTTGCATCGGGATAAGGGACTATAAGAATTCTTGCGGTGGTTTCAACAGGAGGATGGTCCCCGTTTACCGGATCATCCGGGGGCCCGTCGATGGAGGGATCATCATAGGGATTGCAGTAGTTCCAGTTGCGCAGCGTGACTTCAAAGTACTCCCAAAGATCATTGTCATTGCCTACATGGATAATATCGGAAGTGATTCCTGATCCTGTAACCGGACCGGTAAGGGTTATTACGCCACCATAATAATCTACGGTAACCGGATTACCTCCCACAGTGGCAGGGGTTCCTGATAAGGTAATATCCGTTCCGTAGATCCACTGTATCCATCTTGTGTTGACATTGGGATTGTCATTCTCCTGGGGAGGGACACAATTAAATTGTGTGAGGTCAGTGAAAATTACACTGGCACTGCTCCCATAGCAGACCGGGTAGACTTCAGGACTTATATGCATCTCACCCCCGTTGCTGTCGTCGTTATCCCATACGGTAACTATCTGTTCCTGTGCCGAAGAGGTGCATGTAACACCATCGACGACAAGCATTGCAACAGGATGATAATTACACCTGTCGCCTTCGGCAGTGTAAACATTTGATGCTGTGGCCTGGAAGAAACCAGGACTTGTTTCGTCTGCATCAAGAATTTCTGTATTGCCGTTGTCCCAGTCGAAAATGATGCTGACAGGGGTGCCGGCATTGTTCACTCCTGTATAGCTTACATTCCAGTTTACTGTTACAGGTGAGCATAACCTGTCGGGCGACATGGTATTCGCCTTTGACAGGATGGTACAGGTCTGACCATGACCGGCGGCAGGTATTATCGCCAGCAGAAGACACAGATATATATTTTTGATAAATCTGAGTATATCCATTTCTGACTCTGATGCAGATCTTTTAACGGAAAAAAGAAACTGCTGTTTCATTTTACGGGGAAAAAGCACTGTCTCAAAAACAATGAGGTATATTTCTACCCCGGGGAAACAGAGCTAACCTGTATTTCTTCCGTAACCTTAAATTAAATTTATACTAAAACGTTGAAAGGAAGAAATTTCTTGTGAACTTTATTAAGTGGTGTAGTGTTTATGTATTGAATTGTTTAAATAAAAAACAGACAACATGAAAAAGACTGGAATAATCCTGGCATTTCTGCTGATCCTGGCGCCTCTGTCACTTTCGGCCCAGGACTCAGATTTTTACAGCATAAAGGTAAAGACTCTTGAAGGCGAGAATTTTGATCTCTCTTCACTTAAGGGTAAGAAAATAATGATAGTTAATACGGCTTCAAAATGCGGTTTTACACCTCAGTTCAAGGATCTTGAGGAGTTGCATGAGGCATACGGGGATAAGCTTGTTATACTTGGCTTCCCGGCAAATAATTTTGCCAATCAGGAACCTCTTTCAGCAAGTGAGATAAGGGAGTTCTGTTCAGCCAATTACGGGGTTACCTTCAGAATGATGGAGAAGATTTCAGTTAAGGGAGACGATATGCATCCACTTTATCAATGGCTTACCCTGAAGTCAAAAAACGGAGTCCTGGATTCCGAGGTACAGTGGAACTTCCAGAAGTATCTGGTTGATGAGAACGGGAAACTTGACGATGTCCTTTTGTCGAAGGAAAAGCCTGCTTCAGAAAAAGTAATGAGCTGGCTTGGAGTAAGGTAAGTGTAAACTTAATTTTACTTAGCCATCTGCCATGAAAATTACTTATTCAGCCGGAGAGTCAGGATGTTACCTTCTTTGGTTACAGTATAGGCTTTGATCGCACGGATGATAGGTTCTTCTACGGCAGGTAGTTCTATAACCGCTCCCCTGTAAGAAAAGGAAGCATTGTGGACAGGGCAGCGGAATACATTTTCAGAGTGGCTGTAGGTGAGAGTTCCTCCCTGGTGTGAACATATACTTTCCACTGCGACGAATATGTCGCTGCCTGTATTTGCTATAATTTTTCCCTGGATAATCATAAAACCACCGGTGACGGTGAGTGCAGCAAATGTATCATCCGAAAGATCAATAGTAAATGTCTCGGAGTTATCAATTAGTTCAATAGGCTCTTTTTCCGAACAGGAGCTAATAATTTCAGGTATTATCAACAGTGAAGTGGTACCCAGTACCACTTTCCTTATTATTTCTCTTCTTGTCATCTTCATCAGGACAAAATTTTTATTGTTCAGGCTGCAAATTAGCAAAACTTTCCGGATTTGCCACTTCAGTAACCCTTGGGTATATAATCACAAACTGCTCAGACAACAAAAGGAATGAACATTTGTGTGTGTTTCATGTATTTTTTATATTCTTCACCGAACTTCTCAATCATTTCCTTTTCTTCGATAAGGGCAGTCAGGAACAGGGCAATGGCATTGACAATGCCGGCAGTGATCTGAACAGGACCGGGATTCTTAAGTACGATAGCTGTTCCAAGAAGGAGAAGTGAAAGGTAGAGAGGATGTCTTATGTACCTGTAGATTCCGGATTCTACAAGAAGTGTAGTCTCTTCAATATTGACGCCCGGCCGGCCTTTTATTTTAAGTGTCAGAAAACCGGCAATACCTGCCCAGGCGGAGGCGAGGAGAAGTATCCATGATATCAGTTGCAGGGGAGACAAAGGGTTTTCGAACCAGCCTTTCAGGTTAAGTGCAGTGAGGATGAATATCGATTCGAAGGAAAAAAACCTGGGGATCCCATGGTAACGATAGTGTTTTACTGAATAGAACCACGAAAAAGCGAGAATGATAACCGAGCCGGCAATAAGGGTCAGGAAGTTCATAGGAGGGATGTTTACTGGGCAGCTTTCTCATTCACCTTTTTAAGGTATTCATATACGCTGTTCTGGGACCTCACAGCTTCCTTTTTGCCCTGCTTTACAAATTTGTTGGCCAGGGAAGGTTCAAGTATTCTGGCCTTTACATTATCGCTCCACTGGATCTCAAAGATTGTTTTCATCTCATTTTTTATGGCTTTGTCGAAAACAGGGCAGGTCACTTCTATCCTGTGTTCAATGTTTCTTGTCATAAGGTCGGCCGACGATATATAACATTCGTCCTGGCCTCCGCTGCAGAATATAATGAACCTTGAATGTTCAAGAAACCTGTCGACAATACCGATGCCCTTTATGTTTTCGCTTAGACCCGGCACGCCGGCAACGATAGAAGACATTCCCCTGATGATGAGCATTATTTTAACACCTGCCATGCCTGCCTCATAGAGGTGATTTATTATCTCATTATCTGTCAGGTTATTGAGTTTAATATAAATATATGCTGGCTTCCCCTCCCTGGCATTTTTTATTTCGTTGTCAATAAGCTGGGCTATCTTATTCCTCATTGTAAAAGGAGAGAGAACCAGGTGATAAAAGTTATCTTTTCTGTAATTGACCTTGAAGAAGTTAAAGGTTTTAAAAACCTCATTGGTTATCTTTTTGTTTGCAGTAAGCAGAAGGTGATCAGTATAAACCTTGGCAGTTTCTTCGTTGAAGTTACCTGTGCCAACTGCTGCAAATCTCTGGGTAACATTGTTTTTCACCCTTGTTATCAGGCATAGTTTGGCATGAACCTTCAGGCCCGGAACGCCGTATATAACCCTGACACCTTCCTCCATAAGCTTATTTCCCCAGAGGATGTTTGCTTCTTCATCGAACCTTGCCTGCAGTTCAACCACTGTGGTTACGCTTTTCCGGTTCCTTACAGCGTTTAGAAGGGCATTTATAACGCTTGAATTTCGCGCAAGTCTGTAAAGGGTTATTTGTATGGAGGTTACATAAGGATCAAGTGAGGCTTCCCTTAACAGGTCGATGAAATGATCAAAAGGATTGTATGGAAAGAAAAGCATTATATCCTTCTTCTTTATTTCGGCAAGAATACTCTTCCCATGGTGGATGTCGCGGTGCAGGACCGGGGCCAGGGGTTCGAAATAGAATTTCTTCTTTCCAAGGTAGGGGAAGCGCATGAAATCCTTGAAGTTATGATACCTGTTCCCGGGGATGAGGGCATCATCACGACCAAGGTTTAGTCTTTTGGTAAGTATCCTGAGGAGTTCGGCCGGCATTTCCCTGTCGTAGATAAACCTTACTGGGGTTCCTTGTTTTCTCAGCTGAAGACTTCTGGAGAGCTTTTCGATATAGCTCTCAGAAATGTCATCGGCGATCTCAAGTTCAGCATCCTTGGTCAGCTTAACCGTATATGCCGATATTTCATCGAAGTCAAGTATGAAAAAGATATCTTTTAAGCCGAATCTTATTATATCATCAAGGAACATAATGTACTTTTCGTCATTCTTATCAGGAAGTACTATGAACCTGGGGATGACGCCTGTCGGGACTTCCATGAGGGCGAACCGCTTTTTTCCTGTTCCCCTGTTAAGCAGCTGTATGGCAAAAAAGATAGCATCATCTGTCAGGTTTGGCAGCCCGGTGTCTTTCTCAAACATAAAAGGCATAAGCCTTGTCCGCACTTCAGAAGCGAAGTATGACCTTACAAAGGCTTCCTGGTCCTCGGAAAGCTGTTTCTCATTGACCAGGTGGATTTTGTGTTTTGCAAGTTCACACAGAAGCAGGGAATAGATCTTTTCGAACTTATTGTTCTGTTCCAGAACCGTTTCGTAGACTTTTTTAAGTGTGGTACGGGGGTTATATCCCAGAATGGATTTAGATTTCGATCCGAAAAGTGCAAGTCTCTTAAGGGTTGCCACTCTCACCCTGAAATACTCGTCGAGGTTGTTTGAATAAATTCCAAGGAACTTAAACCGTTCGATTAAGGGAACGTCCCTGTTGGCTGCTTCCTGGAGGACTCTTTCATTGAATGAAAGCCAGCTTATCTCTTTAGGTATATAGGTTTTGTTCATCTGTCTTTTTCAGGTTTAAGAAAGAATTCAGTTTTACCTTTGTGTCGGATGGTATCTTTCCATGAGCTTACATTGAAAATAAGGGAGACTATTCCGGTTTTTGGCATAAAGTCACAGCCCGACACTGATAGTCTGTCGGGAATCTCAGTAAAGGCAGGGTTATGACCGAATAGTATTAGGTTGTCGTCATTATCGTCAAGTTCAGAAATCATGTAAGGAAAAGAGTTCATCGATATGTTGAAATACAGAGAGTCAGCCAGTTTTATCCCCTTGCTGTTCCATCCGTTTACCCTGGCAAATATTATTGCAGTTTCCAGAGCCCTGAATGCAGGACTGCTCATTATTATGCAGGGCTCTTTGAAAAATTCGCCCAGGCGGGTTGCCATCTGTCCCGATATCTGTTTCCCCTTGGTTGTAAGTGATCTTTCAAGATCGGGCAGGAGCGGAGATTGATCCTCTGCACGGCCATGACGGACAAAAATAATCCTTTTCATCAGCAAATAATTTTTACTTTAAATGTCTGATTAAACCCCAATGTCTGGTAATTATATCCATATATGTCTGTAGCTTCAATACATACGGCTTTAATTACTAAATGCCGGCCAGACTGTTTAATATAAAAATTCCATCAGTCGCCGAAACTGGTACCCATGCTTTTAGCCTTTGCAACAAGGCGATGGCCAGGGTCAACCAGTTTGAGCTTCCCGGCTATTTCATCAAGTGGTACCGGAACAATTTCATTGTTTTTAAGTGCTACCATTTTACCGTAATCCTTTTTGGCTATAAGTTCAGCTGCAGCAGAGCCGTAACGTGTCGCAAGCACCCTGTCCATGGGTGATGGAGTTCCTCCTCTCTGGATATATCCAAGAACAGTCTCCCTGGTTTCAAGTCCGGTAAGCTCATTTATCTTCTGGCTTATATATCTGGCAGGGGAAAGGCCTTTTTCAGGTACCTTTATCCCTTCTGCTACAACAACTATGGTGTATGGTTTGTTCTCGTTTGAACGGTGAAGGAGGTAGTCGGCTATTTTTTCAAGGTTGTAAGGGATCTCGGGTATGAGAATCACATCACCGCCTCCAGCAATGCCTGAGTAGAGTGAAAGCCAGCCAGCATTGTGTCCCATAAGCTCTATGATCATTATCCTTTTGTGTGAATTGGCTGTGGAATGGAGCCGGTCGATTGCCTCGGTAGCTATGTTGACAGCTGAATCAAATCCGAAGGTCAGATCAGTCCCCCATACATCATTGTCGATTGTCTTTGGTATCCCCACAACGTTAAGCCCTTCCCTGGCAAGCAGATTGGCAGTTTTAAGAGTTCCGTTACCTCCGATACAGACAAGGCAATCGAGCCCCATCTGCTCGTAGTGCTCTTTTATCAGAACAGGTTTTTTGATCTCATTTTTGCCTTTACCGCTGCTTTTAAATGGTTTCTCCCTTGAGGTGCCGAGTATGGTGCCGCCAAGGGTTAGAATTCCTGACAGATCTTTTTCAGTAAGCTCTTTGTATTCCTTGTTTATCAGTCCGGTGAAGCCGTCGCTGATTCCAACGACTTTCATGCCGTACTTGACAATGGCTGTTTTGCCAACCCCTCTTATGGCTGCATTAATCCCCGGGCAATCCCCACCTGCAGTAAGGATTCCTATACGCTGACTTCCCTGTATCTTAATCATTTTGATTTCATATTTTTGTTTAAGCAAATTTAACCTTTTACCTGTCGAAGCGAAAAAAAACTACCTCTTTCTGAGGCTATGAGTTTCTTTTTTTTATCAGAATACAACAGCAGTATGATTCAGGAAAAAAATCAGGTGGCCAGGCAAAATTTTTCTTCTATTCAGACTTAATTCCTTGTCTGTTATCATACGAAAGATTATATTTATAGGATATGGGTTCTTCTTCCTTCATTATGATAAACCATGATGTTATTATTATCCCGGGGATCAAACTTTCCCTTTCTTCTTATGTAAGGGAAGCAGCCTTGCTGGCGGGTAAAGGTATTTTGATCTCCGACAGGGACATTCACGATGCCCGGGTATCACTGAAGAAGGCCAGGGCTCTGCTTAAACTTATAAGGTCGCAGGTGCAGAATGACTTTTTTTCAAGGGAGTATGATACCTTTAGAAAATCAGGAAGGGCTTTATGCGATTTAAGAGAGAGCGCAGTGCACAGAAAGGTGCTTAAGGAAATCAGAAAGAAAAATCCGGTTATTTTTAAAAGGCTTAATAATCAGGTAATTGATAGTCTGATACGGAAGCCTGAGACTGAAGATGGCCTGTCTGATGAAACACTCAGGAGTCTTGAAGAGATCGGAAACTCGTTGCAGAAATCGGTGTACCGGATACGCTTTGAACCCCTGGGAAGCCTTAATGCATCCGGTCTGTATAAGGGCCTTGGTGCAACCTGGTCGGGGGTAAGAAATTACTACCTGCTTTGCCGTAATGATCCTTCGGCAAAAAAGATACATGAATTCAGGAAGAAGGCAAAGGACTTTTTGTATCAGCTGGCTTTTTTCAGATCTTTGAATCCTTCGCGTGTGAGGTCGGTTCAGAAGAAGACCGATGAGATGACACGAGGGCTTGGAAGGCATCACGACCTGGCTGTACTATTAAAAGCCATCGGTTATAAATACACCCCGGGGAATGATCCCTGCCTTGATGAACTTGCAATACTTATCAGGGGGGAACAGGACCGTGCACTTTCAAAGGTATGGCCTGCAGCCAACAGTTTATTCGGACCTTCGTGCGTTATGGAGGATAAGCTGGGAGTAAAAGTGTTGATGCTTGAGTAAACTCAATGATTATAAGATGACGGAAAACAGGTTTTTTGTTTATGCTTGATAATGAGATATATTTCAGAATGTTAGCTCAATAGTTATTTATCACAGGTTCATATAACATACATTTATCTAAATATATGCATACAATTGATTAATATTTTATCTAGTTTTACAAATCAATTACCTGACTGATTAATGACCAACAGGAGAGAGTTTATCAGAATATCTGTTCTTGGAGCCGGGGTTCTGGCGGCAGGAGCGGGAGCTTATAAAATATTGAAGGTATTGTCTGATCCCGAAGAGGTTGGCAATCTTACCGTAGACCTGAAGAGAACCCCCACTTACTGTGAGATATGTTTCTGGAAGTGTGCCGGATGGGTTTACAAGACTTCAGAAGGGAAGATATGGAAGATCATCGGGAATGATGAGGATCAGCATTGTAACGGAAGGTTCTGTCCCAGGGGTACAGGGGGCGTGGGTATGTTTTATGATGAGGACCGTCTGAAGAATCCGCTTATAAGGGTTGAAGGCAGGGAGAAGCAGGAATTCCGTGAAGCTACATGGGATGAAGCTCTGGACTATATTGCTGAGAAGATGAAAAAGATTGCTTCGGATTATGGTCCCGGGAGTATGGCACTTTTCTCCCACGGTTCGGGAAGCAGTTATTTTTCCGGTCTTTTCAGGGCTTTCGGTTCGGAAAATATAGCAGAGCCCTCATACGCCCAATGCAGGGGTCCAAGGGATGAAGCATTCATTGCTACATTCGGAGAGGAGGTATATTCGCCTGAGATAACTGATATACGTGACTCTAAGTGCCTTGTGCTTATCGGATCACATCTCGGTGAGAATATGCATAACGGGCAGGTTCAGGAGATGTCGGATGCTATAGACAAGGGAGCCGTTATCATTACTGTTGATCCGAGGTTTTCTATAGCTGCCGGAAAGTCAAAATACTGGCTTCCCATTAAACCTGCCACCGACATGGCCCTTTTGCTGGCCTGGATCCATGAGGTCATTTACAACGAATATTACGACAGTAAGTATGTAAGTGACTATTGTACAGGCTTTGAGGAGCTGAAACTGCATGTGAGGGATTTTACCCCGGAATGGGCTTATGGAGTCACAACCATCAGACCGGATCTAATAAAGGCTACAGCAAAGGAGATGGCCAATGCATCTCCGGCTGTTCTTATCCATCCCGGAAGGCATGTCACCTGGTATGGTGATGACACGCAGAGGGAAAGAGCTATAGCAATACTCAATGCACTCCTTGGCTCATGGGGAAGAAGGGGAGGTTTTTACAGGCCTGAATGGTTTGAACTGGCGCAGCCGGATTTGCCTCCCTACAGGGAGCCTGCAAGGTCATGGACCGACCTTTTTCCCGGCCTCTATCCCGGAGCCAGCACAGCAGTAACAAATGTCCTTATAGATGCATCAATACCTGATAATAATCCCGCGTATCCCATTAAAGGATGGTTTGTAAATGCCACCAATCTCATACTGACAATACCTGACCAGGAGCGTACACTTAAAGCCATAGGTAACCTCGACCTGATCGTAGCAGTAGATACCATGCCAATGGAAATAACGGGATGGGCCGATGTCGTCCTTCCCGAGTGTACCTACCTGGAAAGGTACGATGTCCTGAGGAACAGTCCTCACAGAAAACCATCTCTTGCACTGAGAATGCCTGCAGTTGAGCCTCTGTATAACACCAGGCCGGCCTACACTATCGCCCGCGACCTGGCAGTGAAGCTTGGACTTGAGGCCTACTTCCCCTATGAGAGGCAGGAAGAGCTTCTCGACTGGCAGCTTAAACAGGCCGGAAGCTCCCTTGAGGAGATGAAGCGTATTGGCGTCCTAAACAGGGAAAGAGACTACGATGATATCTATATAGCAGAAGATGAGCAGGTTGAATTTTATACGGATTCAGGAAAGATTGAACTCTACTCAGACTACCTTCAGCAGATCGGATCTGATCCCATGCCCGTGTTCAGGCCCCATGAGGAACCGCCTGATGGCTATTACAGGTTAATCTATGGCAGAGCTCCGATGCATACTTTCAGCCGTACTTCCAACAACCCCAACCTTACTGACCTGATGGATGAAAACAGTGTGTGGGTAAACCCGCGTGTTGCATCAGAGTGGGGCCTTAAGAACGACATATATATATGGCTCATGAACCAGGACGGCATTATTTCCGAATTCCCGGTCAGGGTGCGTGTGACTGAACGTATACGATGGGATTCGGTTTACATGGTACATGGTTTCGGACACGCCAGAAAAGAAATGAAACGATGCTTCGGCCGTGGAGCCAGTGATACACAGCTTATAACAAAAGTGCTGGTTGATCCGGTAATGGGAGGAACAGGCATGAGAGGCAATTTTGTAACATTTCTTACTGAGAAACCAGAACAGGAGGTTGCATCATGAGATACGCAATGGCAGTCGACACCAGAAAATGTGTGGGATGCAGCGACTGTGTCGTGGCATGCCAGACTGAGAATAATGTACCCATAGGGTTCTGCCGTGACTGGATTGTGGAGGTTACCGATGGTACCTATCCGCAGCTTGAGATGGAAATACGTTCTGAAAGATGTAACCATTGTGTAAATGCTCCCTGTGTGAGATGTTGTCCAACCGGGGCCAGCTACTACGACGAGGGAGGCATTGTGCTTGTTAAACCTACCGAATGCATCGGCTGCGGGGCCTGTATCGCATCCTGCCCCTATGATGCACGCTACCCTCATCCCGATGGCTACGTCGACAAATGTACATTCTGTTCACACAGGCTGAAGAACGGACTGGTACCTGCATGTGTCGCTGTCTGTCCAACAAAATGTCTGTATTTCGGCGACCTCGACGATCCCAACAGCCCGGTCTCCGACATCCTCCGCAAGAGGAAGTATAAAACTCTCATCCCTGAGGCAGGAACTGATCCTCAGCTGTATTTTCTGATATGAAAGCAGGTTTTTTGATATTATAGACTGATGAAACCCACATGTTTTGCATACACAAACACGCATATATTTAAATTTAATACATGTGGGTTCTCCCGCTTAAGCGGGAAGCAGTAAAATAAAAATTATTAAGGATGAAAGAAGAAATCATAGTAAGCGGAAGGATGAATCAGATGATAGATCCGCAACTGCATATCTGGCACTGGCAGATTCCTCTTTACCTTTTTCTGGGAGGAATGGCGGCAGGGATACTCTTTTTTGCTGCACTTTTTTACCTCCAGGGAAAGGAAAAAGAGTTCAGAACCGCTGTAAGGATCACTCCTTTCATTGCACCTATATTGCTAGTCCTTGGATTGATAGCACTCTTTTTTGATCTGCGTCACAGACTATTTTTCTGGCAGCTTTATACAAACATCAAACTCCAGTCTCCTATGTCATGGGGTGCCTGGACCCTGATGGTAGTTACCCCGGTTGCTTTTATCTGGAGTGCACTTCATCTGAAAGACCTGTTTCCTGACTGGGACTGGAAATATGACTGGCTTAGGAAGCTTGAAGTATTCTTCAACAGATATAAGAAAGTGCTGGCCTGGATTATGCTTGTCTTCGGACTGATTCTTGGTATTTATACAGGAATACTTCTGTCGGCATTCAATGCCCGGCCGCTGTGGAACACATCCATACTTGGTCCCCTGTTCCTTGCTTCAGGATTGTCGGCCGGAGCTGCCGCCACACTTTTACTTTCAAAGAATCCATCCGAAAGAAGGACCTTTTCGAAGATCGACCTGATGATTATTGCTGCGGAATTATTTCTTATTGTGCATATGTTCATGGGGTATCTGGCCAGCACCCAGGTGCAGATCGAAGCGGCCGGCCTCTTCCTTGGAGGTGATTACACAATGTCGTTTTGGATCTTTGTTGTCTTTCTGGGACTTCTTTTCCCGGGGATACTCGAGATAATGGAGCTGCGCAGGTTTCACATACCTCA
>CAZXSW010000045.1:0-19768 GCA_964642615.1 uncultured Rikenellaceae bacterium
GCCGATCCTTTAAAGGGATCTGAAACATGTCGTTCTGTCCTTTTTTCGTGCGGCAGTTCAAAGAATATCCTATGCAATTCATGTATGGCAGGCTGAAGGGAATAAGATGTTTTATAGGTTTCAAAAATCTTCTCCAACCCTCCTTTGTCCCTGTAGATATGACGGAGAGCTATAAGGAAATATGCAAGATCTGCGGAGTTGAAGGTCCTGTGTACGAAACGTACAGCCTGATCGAGTTCACAACCGGATGAATTCACGATAAAGTCAAAGGGCTCATCCCCGAGAATCTCCATCATCCTTGCGGAACTTTTAAGGATCATCTTACGGTTGCCCCACGCGATGGTTGCAGCAAGAAAGCCTGCAATCTCAATATCTTCCTTAAGGGTAAACCTGTGCGGAATGCTTACAGGATCAGTCTCAATGAAGGAGGGCCTGTTATATTGTTCAGCCTTCTCATCAAGAAACTCCTTAATCTCGTGCCTTTTTAACTTCATTTACTTAAATTGGGATCGTAAAAGTAAGAATTCCTTACATAATATGGCAAACAGTTATTTCAGATTCAGACAGTTCACGGTCCACCAGGATAAGGCATCATTTAAGGTTGGCACCGACAGCGTGATACTGGGAGCCTGGAGCGATACAGGAGGGGCGGAGAGCATACTCGACATCGGAACGGGCACCGGACTGCTTGCCCTGATGCTTGCACAGAGATCTCAGGCCAGGATAACTGCAATCGAACCCGATCGCGACTCTTTTGAACAGGCATTTAACAACGTTAAGAACTGTAAGTGGCACGACAGGATAAGTGTAGTAAATACTACACTCCAGGACTTTTCCTCCGGCGGAGGGAAGTATGATCTTATAGTTACCAACCCTCCTTATTTTTCGGGATCACTTAAAAATCCCGACACCCGCAAGGCAGCTTCACGACACAATGATTCACTGCAGTCGGCTGATCTTCTGAAGGCTGTGGATATGATGTTACATGAAGATGGGTCTTTTCAGATCATTTTGCCCTATGCAGAGGCGGCCGTCTTTTTGGCTGAAGCTCCTGAATATGGCCTGTTCTGCAACAGGATACTTAAGATAAAACCTCTGCCCTCGGGTCCTGTCATCAGACTTGTAATGAGTTTCAGCAAGTCGGCTCAGATGATATCTGAGAGTTTCCTGACCATAGGGAAAGGTCCGAGGCATGAGTATACAGCCGACTATATCAACCTGACAAAGGATTTCTATCCGGGGTTTTAAGTTAATGTGCTACTCCTTCGGTCTGGGCGGGGATAAAAAAAGTCTGTAATAACACGTTTTAGGTAAGATTGAACGATATCAGCCTATCAGATTCATTCATGCAGATTCATCTGATTCTCAGGAAGTCCGTATTCTTCTTTCATCTCAATGCCAAGGGTCTTTAGTTCCTCCAGAACAGGTTCATAGATCTCCCGAAGCACGGGTCTGTGAACTCCTTTGAGGATAAGCTCTTTTTCAAGGATCATCCGTACAGCACATGCTGCAGGCAGGGCAACGGTTCTTGCGACTGCAGTATTTTCTGAGGGGGTACCGAAGTCGAGCATCGATGATTTGATTACTTCCTTTTCCCCGTCAGGATATGAAGCCAGGAAGATATGCTGCATCACAACCATGTCCCTCTCTTTTTCATTAAGAACCATCTTTTCTATCATCCTGCCCGAGGTGATCTCAAAGGGTGATGTCTTTGTATAGTTGAGTATCTCATCGCTGAAAAAACCGAGGTACTCCAGTGACTTAAGTGGAATCGAGTCCTCAGACAGGTTAAGCTTTTCTGCAATGATTTTCCGTGGATCAGCCGTTCCGGCACCGGCTCTTTCAGCCATGAAAGCAGAATAGGTCATGTTGTTGTAGTCAACAATTTCATCATCGAGCATTCCAAGTTTTTTCATCGCATCAAGGGTCTCGCACCATCCCTTATACCTGAAGGTCCCGCGGAACATTGTAGAAGCCCCTGCAATCCCGTAAATGCCGAGATAAGAAACAGAGTCCCTGTTTGGGTATACTTCCAGATCCCCGATCCCGGGGAAATTGTAAATAAAGGTATCCCTGAAGAGATCAGCGGGGTCGACGTTTATCTCTTTACCTTTTCGCATGTAAAGGGCACTGTTTTTCCCGGCCATGACTACGCCCCTGGGGCTCCATGAGAACTTGTATTTCATAGGATTGTCTGCGGCTTCAGGAGCCGGAAGGGCTCCGCACATGGACCAGAACTCCGTGACCGTCCCTTTTTTGCCATGGATATGGTCGATAACCTTCATGGCTGTCATATGATCGATCCCAGGATCGAGACCAATCTCGTTGAGGAGAAGAACACCTGCTTCCCTTGCCGGCCTGTCGAGAGCCATCATCGCGGGCTGGACATAGGATGTTGTAACCAGTGGTTTCCTGTTTTCGATACATGCCCCGGCAACCGTTACATGATGCCTCCAGGGAAGGAAGGATACTACAACATCAGCACCACTCACAAGCTTCCCAAGGGTGCCGGTATCCTCAGCCGACCATCTCAGGGAGGTCCCGTACGGATTACCCCTGATCATGTTGTCGGCTTTCTCCCGCGTAGTAGTGGCAATTTTTACGGTTATTTCCCTTTCGAGAAGGTACTCAACCATCGGTCTTACCACCAGACCGGCTCCAAGGATCAGCACTCTCTTCATATTAAGCACGAATTAATGGTATTACCAAGTTACGAAATCCGCTTCAAACGAAGCCTCTGCTATCAGTTCTTTAATGACCGCCTGTGATTTTTTTCCTGGTTTCAGTCATAATCATTACAGCTTATCTTAAATTATATTTTTTTCATGGTTATCTTTATTTTTTCAAAAAGTTTAAATTGTCTCCGCTTTAAAAAATGTAATGCCAGACGACCGGAAATATGTGGAAACACCGCTGATGAAGCAATATTACACCATCAAGGCCAAACATCCTGATGCAATACTGCTTTTCAGGGTTGGTGACTTTTATGAGACCTTCGGGGAGGATGCCATAAGGGCCTCGGAGATACTCGGCATTACCCTTACAAGAAGGGCCAATGGATCTGCTTCTTTTGTTGAACTGGCCGGGTTTCCCTATCATGCACTAGATACCTACCTTCCAAGGCTTGTAAGGGCGGGGCAAAGGGTGGCTATATGTGAACAGCTTGAAGATCCAAAACTAACGAAGAAGATAGTAAAAAGGGGTATCACCGAACTGGTGACTCCCGGGGTATCACTTAATGAGAATGTTCTGAATCACAAGGAGAATAATTTCCTTGCGGCTGTTCACATCGACAGGAAAATAGCCGGGGTTGCTTTTCTTGATATATCAACGGGTGAGTTCATGGCCTCGGAAGGTACACTGGAATATGTCGACCAGATGCTTAACAACTTTCAGCCCAAGGAGGTACTCTATGAAAAGGCAAGGAAAGAGGAGTTCATCTCAGCATTCGGGACACGCTTCTATACCTTCAGGCTCGACGACTGGATCTTTACCCCGGAAGCTGCAAGCGACAGGCTTATAAAACAATTTGAGACAAGTTCACTTAAAGGGTTTGGTGTTCAGAACCTTTCCTTCGGAATAGTTGCAGCCGGGGCCATTCTTTATTACCTCGACATTACTCAGCATGAACAGCTTGGACATGTAACACGCCTGTCAAGAATTGAAGAGGAGAGGTATGTATGGCTCGATAAGTTCACAATAAAAAATCTTGAACTGTTTCATTCATCGTACGAAGGTGCAAAGACCCTTATAGATGTGATGGACCATACCATTTCCCCGATGGGGGGGAGACTGATGAAGCGATGGCTTTCGCTGCCCCTTAAGGATCTGGCTCCGGTAAATGACAGGCTCGATATTGTATCATATTTTGTTGAAAACCGGGTGAAGAGTGATGAGGCCGGAGAGCTGATCAGGCAGATCGGTGACCTTGAGAGAATAATCTCAAAGGTTGCTGTTGCTAGGATCAATCCCAGGGAAGTGGTCCAGCTCAAACGTGCCCTTCAGGCTATTGAACCGTTGCAGAAGCTTTGCTTCGACAGCGGATGCGGCCCTTTGGCAAAGACCGGAGAACAGATGAATCCCTGCAGGACCATAGCCGACAGGATTGGCAAAGAACTGAATAATGACGCTCCCTTCCAGCTTAACAGGGGTAATGTGATAGCTTCAGGAGTGTCGGAAGAACTTGACGAACTCAGGAAGTTACTTTTCAACAGCAAGGAGTATCTCGAGGATCTTCAGACAAGAGAAAGCAGGAGAACAGGAATCTCATCTCTTAAAGTAAGCTTTAACAATGTTTTCGGTTATTATATAGAGGTGAGGAACACACATCGCGACAAAGTACCTCCCGAATGGATAAGAAAGCAAACACTGGTAAATGCTGAAAGGTATATCACTGAGGAGCTCAAGGATTACGAAAGAAGGATACTTGGTGCAGAGGAAAAGATACTCGATCTGGAGGCCAGGCTTTTCAACGATCTTGTGCTGGCTGTCTCCGAGTTCATTACGCCGGTCCAGCTAAACTCATCACTTGTAGCCCGGATTGACTGCCTGAGGTCCTTTGCCGTTATCTCGTCTGAGAATAGTTATGTCCGTCCGCTTCTCGACGATAGCAGATCGCTTGAGATAACCGAAGGACGTCATCCGGTGATTGAGAAGCAGCTGCCCCCGGGAGAATCGTATGTCCCAAACGATCTGGTCCTTGATGACGATGACCAGCAGATCATTATACTCACGGGGCCCAACATGTCGGGGAAATCGGCCTTGTTGCGTCAGACCGCTCTGATAGTACTTATGGCACAGACAGGTTGTTTTGTTCCTGCAGCATCGGCCAGGATAGGTATGGTCGATAAGATCTTTACGAGGGTGGGAGCCTCCGATAACATAAGCCTTGGTGAATCGACCTTTATGGTCGAGATGAATGAGACAGCCAGTATTCTGAACAACCTGTCTGAAAGAAGTCTTATTCTGCTCGATGAGATAGGCAGGGGGACAAGTACCTATGATGGGATCTCCATTGCATGGGCCATGGTCGAGTACCTTCATGAGAGTGCCCTGAGGCCAAAGACACTTTTTGCCACCCATTACCACGAGCTTAATGAGATGGAAAATTCATTCGGCAGGGTAAGAAACTATAACGTATCAATAAGGGAGCTTAACAACAAAATAGTCTTTCTCAGGAAATTGAAAAGAGGAGGTAGCGAACACAGCTTTGGGATCCATGTGGCCAGAATGGCCGGAATGCCAGGGAGTGTAGTCAAACGTGCAAATGAGATACTCGAAGAGCTTGAAGGCAGCCATGAAAGGCAGGAACTGGCGAAGCCGATAGCCGGACTGGCTGGTCACAGGGAGGGAATACAGCTGAGTATCTTCCAGCTCGACGATCCGGTGCTTAAGCAGATCCGCGACGAGATACTTGGCGCTGACATTGATAACCTGACACCACTTGAAGCCCTTAATAAACTATTTAACATTAAAAAGCTGCTCAGGTAGGACGGAGAAGCGGAACCATTACCGGTAGACCATAATTATTTCCGTCTGCCGGTTTAACCATTCATATCATTTTTGTTTTTTTAACAGCATATACATATCCTGCTATTCAGGCATTTACTATATTTATCACCCAATGAGTGCCTTTAAGGCAAAAAAAAATATGAGAATACTTGTTGTCGAGGATGAACCCAAGGTTGCTTCCTTCATACAGTCGGGTCTTCAGGAAAACGAGTATGAGGTTGATGTTGTGCATGACGGAAGAACAGCCGCCTATACAGCTTTTCAGAACGATTACGACCTGTATATTGTCGATATCATCATCCCCTTTATCAACGGTATAGAACTTTGCAGGCTTATAAGGCAGAAACGTCCTGAAAAGCCCGTGTTGATCCTGACAGCCCTTGGCACAACAGATGATAAGCTTCAGGGCTTTGATGCAGGGGCCAACGACTATCTGGTAAAACCTTTTGAGTTCAGGGAACTGCTGGCAAGGGTTAAGGTGCTTATAAAATCATCTGCTATGAAGCACCGGAGTAGCAACAGGCTCATTATAGCCGATCTGGAACTCGATCTTGATAAGAAGACTGCCAGGCGGGGCGAGGTGGTTGTCGGGCTTACGGCCAAGGAGTTTTCGCTTCTTGAGTATTTCATGAGAAACACAGGCAGGGTCCTCTCGAGAAATGATATTGCAGAAAAAGTCTGGGATATCAGTTTTGACTTCGGCACCAATTTAGTTGATGTCTATGTTAATTTCCTCAGGAAAAAGATTGATAAGGGCTTCGAAAAGAAGCTTATACACACCCGTATAGGATTAGGTTATATTTTCCAGGAAGAATAGGATGCAGATAAGAACACGTCTTACCCTTCAGTATATGTTTATAGGAGGCATGATCATGCTGGTGGCCTCTATGGCAATTTACCTCTCTTCTGCAGGTTTCAGACGTGACGATTTCTACGACAGGCTTGAGAACAAGGCTATTAATACTGCGCGCCTTCTTATAGAGGTTGATGAGATAGATGTCGATCTGCTTAAGAAGATCGAAGCAGATAACCCGGTAAGCCTGCCCGGGGAAAGGATAATAATCCTGAATTATAATAATGAGATCCTCTACAGCTCCGATGAGGCTGCCGTGATCAACATAACCCGGCATATGGCAAATCAGGTAAGGCTTTCAGGGACAACAAGGTTCAGACAGGACAGATATGAAGTCCTCGGACTACTGTACACTGAAAGATATGACAGGTTTGTTGTGTTTGCTGCTGCAACAGATATCGACGGCTTTACAAAACTGATGAACCTGAAAATCATACTGTTATTTGTGTGTCTTACAAGTTTTGTAATCTTTGCCGTTGCCGGCTGGCTTTTTGCCGGCAAAGCCCTTGAACCTATTTCAGGAGTGGTAAGTCAGGTCGAGGAAATCACGTTCGCAAGTCTTAACCTGAGGGTTGATGAGGGGAACGGTACTGATGAGATCGCAAGGCTGGCAAGGACCTTCAATAACATGCTTGAAAGGCTGGAGACTGCCTTCAGGACCCAGAAGGATTTTATTTCAAACGCCTCACATGAACTGAGGACTCCGCTCACTTCAATTAACGGTCAGATGGAAGTCGTGCTTATGAAGGAGAGGACTGATGAAGAATATAAAAAAGCAATCTCCTCTGTTCTCGACGACATCAGGAACCTTATCAACCTGTCGAACCGGCTTCTTTTGCTTGCCCAGACATCGGCAGGCAAGCAGACCACTGGTCACCGCCTTGTAAGGATAGATGAGATACTGTGGCAGGTAAAGGAAGAATATAGAAGATTAAGGGAAGATTTTTTGATAAACATATCACTTGGTCGCGGTGTTACTGATTCTGATCTGCTTGTGGTATCAGGAGATGACTTCCTGCTTAAAACGGTTTTTTCAAATATCATCGAGAATGCATTTAAATACTCGGGCGATAAATCAGTTGATATTGATATTGAATTTGCTGACCGCCGCCTTTCAGTAATTTTTACCGACAGGGGAATAGGCATTCCACAGAACGACCTGATTCATATTTCAGAACCCTTTCACAGAGGAAGTAATGTCAATGCTCCCGGGCATGGAATAGGTCTGTCTCTTGTCTTTCAGATCATCCGTAATCATAACGGATCGGTCGACATAGAATCTGTCCCGGGCAAAGGGACCAGGGTCATACTCGGATTTCCACAGGTCACGGATTAATCCATTTTTAATCTCATTTTAATGTTTGGTTAATCTCAGCTGATTATCTTGTGGCGTCAATTGTTTATCAGCAGGATATTGTGGATAATGAGCTGTGATGATTGTCAGACTAAATGTTCTTTGTTCTCTCAGCTTCATGTCAGGGTTGTGTTTTTTGTTCCGGAACGGGGGGAAGACATAATTTTGTGGAGAAATGGTGCTTTATGGGCAACAATTTTCTGGTAAATGGGTAGTGGCAAATTCCTTAACCAGACCGGTGTTCCGTTTTGCAGTTTATGACTGAGTGAACATTTTTCTTTAAATCTTTAAATACTTTGTTGAAAAGAGCCCGTTTTTCCGCGGGCTTTTTTTTATAATTTTACACTGACTAATAATGAAAAAATAATGACTATGAGATCACTTACATACATTCTGACAGTTTTGATGCTTGTAAATTTATCCTGCTCAGGAACAAACAAGCTTTTCAGGAGCAAAAAGACCAATACTGAGAGTGGCCTTGGCAAGACCCTTATGCCTGCAACACCGATCAGGGAGGTTGAGGAAAAGCTTGTTACTGAAAACAACGAAGCTCCCGATCCGCACAGCTATTTTGTTATAATAGGCAGTTTCAGGGATATAAACAATGCCCGGGATCA
This sequence comes from uncultured Rikenellaceae bacterium, assembly GCA_964642615.1. GTDB lineage: Bacteria > Bacteroidota > Bacteroidia > Bacteroidales > VadinHA17 > LD21. The sequence continues at coordinate 8,336 of CAZXSW010000045.1, forward strand.
TCAGGCTATAATAAAGAAAGACGGTTTCGAATCATCAGGTCTTCTCAGGAATGAGGCTGGTCTTTACCGTGTTTCTGTAATGGCTACAGATGATGTGACGGAGGCCAGAAGGGAGGTCACAAGAATTTGGGCTGAATACCCTGCTTACTCCGATACATGGCTTCTTATTCAGCTTAAGTAAGAGGTTTTTCAGATTATCTCTTTCTGGTTTCTTGAATTGACAAACAGGATGGTTCCGGTTTTATCGTAACCTCCGAGGACCAACTCTCCGTTATGTTTCAGACCTTCGCTCCTGAAACCAATCATGGTAAGCGCAGCCATTGAGGAACGTTCGTTTATTATACCTTTTACTGTCATCCCCTGGCCAAGGGGTATTATTTCAATATTCTGTTCTGTGACGGGAAGGCGGCCCGAACTTATAAGGGCCGTCAGTTCCTTTCTCATCTCTTCATCCTGACCCTCCCTGCAGATCTCAAATATCTTGATGTTTGACTTTCTCCAGTCGGGATGCCCTGAGATAATGAAACTGAGAAGAATAAGAAGACTAGCATTGCCGGAATCAGCATTGTCTATCCATATATGGATACCATTCCTGAAGATAACTTCCTTTCTGCTTGTGGCAAGAAGGCATATATCAAAATCTCCGGCCTCAATGAGCCTGATGTTTTCAATTATCTCTCCGAGGTTGGAGGGATCATCCTTATCATATTCGAAGATTACCATGTTATTCTCCATCCCTGAGACTCCAGGTACCTGAATTGCCTGAACAATGGCTGAAGTGTATGACGGAGAAATTATTGTATCAACATATACATGGTTGCGTGAGGTATCATAAAGTTCAATCAGTCTCGATAACTCTTCCCTGGCCTGTGCACTTGTAGCCTTTGAGTAATATCCGTCTATCCTGTGAAGATAGGTTCCGAAACCGTATTTGAAAGATATCCAGTTGAGAAGCTGAAATGCCCTGGAGCGTTCGAAGGAGTCTTTCGATATACAGATGGCACTCGGCCTCCATTCCCTGGCTTTTTTCCTGCTTCCCGATTCTTGCAGAAATACCTGAAGGTTTCTGTTCACCTGGAACAGGGTATTTGCAAACAGTGACTCGAGTCCATGCCGGTCGCGGTGATAGTTTTTTATATAGGAATACAGTGCAATCATTACCATTATCGCTGAGACGGCATATGTGGGGTTTATTCTGAACATAACCCAAAGAGCTATCAGAAAACCTGCAAGTGATAAATACCAGCGCGACTTGAATGATGGGCGGTAGGAGGGGGAAGACCCGAAATGGTTAAGGAAAGAGATAAGACATAATGATCCGTAAGTTACCAGGAAAAACATAGAAATGATCCCGGCAACTGCATTTACATTTCCGAAGGTCACAAAAACCATTGCTATCAGTATCGTGACAAGGGATGCATTTATCGGTTCACCGTCTGATTTACGTGAGAAGGACAGCCATTTGTTAACCTTCCCGGAAGGAAAGGAAGCATCGTTGGCAAGGGCCTGAAGCGTTCTGGGAGCAACCATTACCGAGCCCAGTGCCGAAGAGAGTGTAGAAGCGGCAAGTCCGAGAGGAATAATAAAGGCTCCTCCCACAGCAATTTTTGCCATAATAAGCTGATTGCCGGTAAGGTCTTCGGGGCTGGCCGATACGGACAGCTTCCATACAACAAAGAAGTAAACAAGCATCCCTGTAAATGTAGCCGTGATGGTACCACAGGGAATTGATCTGGACGGCTTGACGAGATCGCCCGAGAGCCCCACTCCGGCTGTCATTCCTGTGAAAGCCGGAAAGACGATGGCAAAAACAACGAAGAACTTATCGAGATTCCTTGGACCACCCGCCAGAATTTTATTCCCTGAAAGTGCTGCATATTCAGTTGTACCAAGAAAGAACATCAGCAGCGAAAGGAAAAGCAGGCCGGCTACAACATAAAGGGCTTTCACCCCGATATTAGCCCCTTTCCTGAGTATCGTGAAACCAAGGATGAGCATAGACGGAATGCTTATAATCTGCCGTGGCAGGTTGATGTTAAGAGAGGAACTGACGTAGTTGAAAAAAAACTCGAACGACTCGGTGAAGGCAATAATATAGAAAGCAACGCTTATTGCCTGCGAGAGGTATAATGCTATCCCGATAGTCGCACCTATATTGAGTCCGAAAGAGCGTGAGATTATGAAATACTCACCCCCTCCTTCAACTCTTTTATTGGTTGCCAGCTCTGAGATGGCCAGTGCAGTGGGAATAGTGAGAGAATGTCCGAGAAGAATAAGAAGGATGACACCCCAGAATCCGAGGGTGCCTGTAGCAAATCCGAATCTCAGAAAAAGGATGGCTCCAAGGATGGTCGAGACTGCAGTGAAAAACACAGGAGCAGTCCCGAATCTTTTAATGGAAGGATCATTGACAGTCGTTGCCATATTGTTAAAATCAGTGGTTTATAACAATCATTTGTTTTTTCTGGCCTTCCATCCTGTTTATTGAAACCTTTAATATACCAAAAAATCAAATCATTGATGAGATTATGGTAATTTTTAAGATGAGATCAGCCGTGATATGTGAACATTGACAACAGACCTGTTATCTCAGACTGATCCCTTAGATTGAATCTTGCCTTTGAGGGAGAGCATCCCACCTTGATCGTAAAGCCCTTTCCTGGGATAGCCCCGAACAGATCTTCATCAGTGGTATCATCTCCTATAGCCAGTATGAAATCAAATTTTCTGCTGTTTATAATCTGTGCTGCAATGGTCCCCTTGTCGTAAACAATATTTTTTATTTCAACCACCTTGTTGCCTTCAAGAAGATGGAGCCTGGGCTCCCTGGCCAGCACATCCCTCAGCTCTTCCTTGAGCTCGTTGAGTCTTATAAATGCTATCTCTTCATCGGCATTCCTGTAATGCCAGGCAAGCGAGGCATACTTGTTCTCTATCATCGATCCGATGCAACGGTCGACATATCTGTTGAGTATTGGCAGAACCTGGTCTTTCCACGACATATCGATTGTAAGGTTCATCTTCCATTCTTCACCGGGGTACTTAATGAAAAATCCATGCTCTGCCACCAGAATGGACCTTATGTCCCTGAACTGTTCTTCAATAAAATCGCGGGTCCTTCCGCTTATTATAACAAGTGTATTGTCTTTATTTTCAGATATCCTGGTCAGAACTGACTTTATTTCAGGCTGGAGAAGAGCATCGCGCGGTAGCCCTGTTATCGGGGTGAGTGTCCCGTCATAGTCAAGAAGCAGAAGCCGTTGATTAGCTGATTGGTAATTCGATTTTATGCAATCTGAGATGCTATTGTCGAGATACTTTACTTTCATTTTAGTCTGTTCCTTTTTAATATCTTCAGCCTGACCCAGAAAATCATATGTCCAGGTAAATACATCATACCTGCTAAGCCGTTCCTGCATCCGGGCCAGTTTTCTATGTTTCTGATCTTCCGGCATCCTCAGTGCCAAATCGATGGCATCGGCTGTTTCTTCTGAATCGGCGGGGTTAACTATTATTGCTTCATTAAGCTCTGAGGCAGCACCGGCCATTTCGCTAATTATAAGCATTCCGTTATGACCATTCTGGCAGGCCACATATTCTTTGGCGACAAGGTTCATCCCGTCGCGTAAAGGAATTATAAGAGCCGCATCACTGATATTGTATATTGCAATCAGGTCGTTGAATGACAGGGATTTGTACTGGTATATTACCGGGTTCCAGTTAAGAGTACTGTATTTCCCGTTAATCCTTCCTGCTACAGCTTCTATCTCCCTTTTTATATCCCTGTATCCCTCGATAGTCTCTCTCGAAGGTACAACGACTATGTTAAATACAACTTTAAACTGCCACTCGGGGTATTTCTCTAGAAACCTTTCGATAGCAGCCAGTTTGTAAAGGAAGCCTTTTGAATAGTCAAGCCTGCCCAGTGAAAGAATAAGTTTTTTATTATCAAGTAGTTTAAGGATACGTTTTGTCCTTGCCCTGACTTTTCTGTCGGTGCAGGCCCTGTTGAATTTCTGGTAGTCGATTCCGATAGGGAAGGAGTCGGCTTTGCAGATTCTTCCCCTGCAAGTGATTACATTATGGTCAATGGCATATCCAAGGGTCCTTTTTACAGATTTAAGAAAGTGCTGCGTATAATCATTCGTATGAAAACCTATTACATCAGAGCCTGTAATACCTTCCAGGATTGCTTCGCGCCATCTCCTGGGCATAAGTCTGAAAATCTCAAAGGAAGGGAAGGGGATGTGTAGAAAAAAACCGATATCAGCTGACGGCAAAGATTCCCGTATCATGTCGGGAAGAAGAAACAGCTGATAGTCATGAACCCAGATAAAATCCCCGGGTCTGGCAATTTCAAGTACCTTATTAAGAAATAGTCTATTGGCTGCTTTATATGCTTCAAAGGTGGAAGGGTCGTATACTGTCCGTGTGGGGAAGTAATGAAAGAGAGGCCAGATAGTGTCATTTGAAAAACCTCCGTAGTATTTATCATTTATTTTACGTGGGATCTCCACAGGGTAGAGTCCAAACCCCGTATTCAGCTCCTCCCTGCCCAGATCCGGATCTCCTGTACCCACCCAGAGTATGGGAGACTTGTTCTCAGGATCTTTATTCATCTTTTCAGAGAGAGACAGAATGGCCGATACCAGCCCTCCGGCATTCTGGACAACACTCATCTCTTCTTTCTTTCTTATTATTTTGAACGGGAGCCTGTAAGCAACAATAATTATTCTTTTAAATTTCATTTTATCTGTTTTAGATAATATTTACAGAAATATCGGTTTGTCAAGTTTCTTTGACAGCCGGTATACGGCATTTACAAGCCCGACATGACTGTAGGTCTGGGGGAAATTGCCCCACTGCCCCAGATCTTTGTCAGCATCTTCACTGAACAGACCAAGGTGGTTGGCAGTCTTGTTGAGAGTCTCTATCACACTGAAAGCCTTGTCAATCATTCCAATGGCAGCCAATGCCTCAGCATACCAGAATCCACAGATGATGAAAGTGTTACGTGCACTGCCAAGGTCGTCGTGTTTATAGCGCAGGAAGATATTCTCTTCACTGAAAAGTACTTTTTCAGTGGCCTTAAGATGCCTTATAGCTCTTCCTCCGTCAGGATTAAGATAGTTCATCGTTATAAGCTGAAGGTTGCTCGCGTCGTAATGCGAACTGCCGACAGACTGCATATAGGCTTTTGAAGAGGTGTTGTAACATTTTTCAATATACTTTTTAGCCCTTAAAGAAAGACCAAGTGCTTTATCCGAAATCTCGCGGTCACTTATCTTCTCCCCGATTTTTACAGCTGCCATACAACCCGCCCAGTGAAAAAGGTAGGTGTAACAATTGAACTGGTTTGTTGCACCGAATTCCCAGGGCCCTGAATCGGGGATATCCATATTTTCCTCTATCCTTTCAAGAAGCCATGAGGTGATAAATTTCGATTTGGCTGTATCAAAGTAATTCAGCCTGCTGTCTATAAAAAGAGGAAGCAGGCTTACAAGTATCTGTCCGTAAACATCATTCTGTATCTGATAGGTGGCGTTATTCCCTATCCTTACAGGCTTGTTTTTCATGTAGCCTTCAAGGAGAAGTATCTTTTCATCGGGAACACGGTCGCCTGAAATAGTGTACATTGGCTTGATCTGATTCTTCTCATTAAGAATAATATTACGGATGAAATCAAAGTATTTCTCAAGTTCTTCGAAGTGGCCGATATTGTTGAAAGCATTTAAGGTATAATAGGTATCGCGCATCCAGCAGTACCTGTAGTCCCAGTTGCGGTGGGCCTGATCTATTTCGGGCAGGCTTGTCGATCCGGCAGCTATCACTGCTCCAGTATCTTCATACTGGTGCAGCTTCAGAACAAGCGCTGACCTGATTACCTCTTCCTGAAAAATATAGGGTATTGAAGTTGATTTCACCCAGTTAACCCAGTAATTCTGGGTTTTCTTAAGGAAGAGTTCAGCAGTCTCCTGAAGCGGGGCTTCCAGGGGTGCACCATAGGTGAAAGCCAGGTAATGCGTTTCATTAAGGAGGAAATGCTTCCCGTTAATGATATACTTGAGCGGAACGTCAGTAGTAAGCCTTACCTGGTTGTTAAGGTTCAGGAAGCGGATATGGTTGCTTCCGATTACAGTTTCCGGAATCACTTTCCCATAGTTGCCTACCGGCTTACACCGGACGACAATGGTGGGGTTGCCTTCAAGCAGTTCGATTTTTCTGAACAGCATCAGAGGTTTGAAATAGCGTTCGTATTGAAAAAAGCGGGGTGCGTAGTCAATGACCCTGTACCTTCCTTCCTCTGATTCGAATTCAGTTACAAGAATATTTGTGTTCTTAAGATAATACTGAAATGACCTGAAGTCGTTTGCTGCAGGGGAAACACTGAATTCCCCTCCTTTCTTTTTGTCGAGCAACGATCCGAAAACAAAACTGCTGTCAAACCCGGGCATGCATAACCAGTTGACGTTGGCTTTTGTATCAATATAAGCGAGGTATGAACAGTTTCCTATCACCCCGAAATTATATTTTTTCCCCATAGATTTCTGAATTTAAGATTTAGCCTGATGTACAACCCTCTGCGGGAAAGGAATCTCAATCCCTTCCCTGTCGAAGGCTGCTTTTATCCTTTTTCTGAATTCTCCTGCCACCTCCCACTGCTTTAATGGTCTGGTATCCCCCAGTATCTTGACAATAATTGCCGAATCGGCAAATTCATCGACCCTCAGGAACTGAGGAGGAGAAAGGATCATGTCTTTGAATACGGCGTCCTGTGCCAGATCATTGCCCGTCTGGTTGATTACCCTTATTACATGGTCGAGGTCTGAGCTGTACGAAACACCTATGTCTATATTTACTCTCGAATACTTTCTTGTAAGGTTTGATACCACTTTAATCTCTCCGTGCGGAATATGATGTACCGTGCCATTCAGATCCCTTAGTGTAGTCTTGCGAAGGCTTATGTCCTCAACCAGACCTCCTTCATCATCAATCTGAATTATGTCGCCTATCCTGTACTGATTCTCAAGTATTATAAACAGGCCCGTGATCACATCCCTTATAAGGTACTGCCCCCCGAAGCCAAAAGCAAGTCCGACTATACCGGCACCGGCAAGCACCGGACCTATCTTAAGTCCTGCCTCCTGAAGTATCATCAGGATGGTCAGGGTGATTAAGGAAATCCTTAAGACTCCGTTAAAGATCATTATCAGAGTATCTTCCCTTTTCCTTTCAGATTCAGGTGGCTGTGTTGAATCTGCCACAACGGCTATCCTAATTGTCCTGATTATAATCCGGCTGAGTATCTTGTTCAGAATCCAGGCTCCAATACCTATAACAACTATTTTAATCCCATGGTTCAGTAGCCATGGCAGAATGCTTTCACCCCATGTTAATGTCAATTCTTTCATAATATGTTTTCTGTTATTTATAAATGTTCATAGTGCATTTTTCGAAATGCAGATGCCGGAAAGGAAATGAGCTGTGTTCAGGTCGTATTTACTTCAGGGTAAAGTTCCCCGGTTTTTTCTGCAGATGTCTGGATCGCAATATAATACAAATCCTGCTCTTATGCAAACAGCAGGAGGGTCCGTTAGGAGAGAGGGATGTGCGGGTTGGAAGCTTCACTGGTAATCAGCTGAAGTCCTCTATAAAAACCAGGTAAGGCAAAGGGTAAAAAAATGTAAGTGGGGTGAGTTTGATTATAGACAGAAGTACTATCTTAATATCAAATTTAAAACCTCCAGGCTATGAAGCGCTCTGATCTGATCGACAGATTTTTACATTATATTGATCTTGAAAGTGATCTGGATGATTTTAATACGATCCACAAGATAATAGAGAATGATATTGTCTTCAAGGGTACCAACATGTGGATCCTTGTTTTTGCAATCATCATTGCATCTGTTGGGCTGAATATGAACTCAACAGCAGTTATAATAGGAGCAATGCTTATTTCTCCCCTGATGGGACCCATCAACGGCATGGGTTACAGCATAGCCACCTATAACTTCGAACTGTTCCGCCGGTCGGTAAAGAATTTTATTTTTGCCGTCGTCGCCAGTCTTGCTGCTTCCACAACATATTTTGCTATTTCCCCCATCTCGACGGCCCATTCCGAGTTGCTGGCAAGGACAAGCCCGACTATCTATGATGTGCTTATAGCTCTTTTCGGAGGACTGGCTGGCATAGTTGCCATAAGCAGCAGGAAGAAAGGGAATGTCATACCCGGAGTGGCAATTGCCACAGCTCTTATGCCTCCTTTATGTACAGCAGGATATGGCCTTGCCACAGCCCAGTTCCAGTATTTCTTCGGTGCCATTTATCTCTTCACAATCAACACTGTTTTTATTGCTATCTCTTCTGTTGCAATTTCACAGATACTTAAATTCCCGATAACCACTCTTGTCGATGAGGCGAGGAAAAAAATGTTAACAGGCTGATTTCCCTTGTCATCGTTCTGGTACTATTCCCCAGCATTTATTTCGGGTATAACCTTGTAAGGAAAGAACGTTTTGCAGAGAACGCATCACGTTATATTCATAACATTCGTTATGTCGACGGCAACTTCCTGCTTAACCATGAAGTGGATCCGGACCGTAGGTCCATTAATCTGGTTTACGGCGGGACAATGATGAATGCGGATCAGAAGAATATGATCCTTCAGAAAGCAGGTGACTTTTCTCTTGATGGCGCAAAGATTGAATTCAGACAGGGATTTGCACTTGATGAGATCAGCAGGCGGGGAGACAGTGAACTAAATGACCTGAGACGTGAAATAGAAAGACTTAATGTTGTTGTTGGACAGAAAAATATGCTCCTTGACAGCATACAGAGAAGGAACTATATGGGTCGAGATATACTCGATGAGATAAGGATAATGTACCCGGGGATAAGTAACTGTTCTTTCGGAAACACATATTTCTTCCGGGATACAATTCCTGAACCGGGTATTGAAGAGATAATCGTCTTCTCTACCAGGGGTCAGCGAATCAGTGGTTCAGACAGGGACAAGATACATAAGTGGCTGCAGACCCGGTTGAAAACACAGGATATAAGGGTTATTTATCAGGACTAATCTCTGCTTGTCTCTTTTTATACCCCGACAGGTACAGTCTGAAATATAATATATAAAGAGCCAGGGGGAGGAAGATGTTGAGGATGGCAATGGCAATAAATCCCCCTCCGTAAATAAACAGTACCGTCAGGAAAAGGATAAGGGAATCAGTCAGAAGTGCTGCCTTAAGCGCCCTGAATCTCATGTCATTGTATTCGGCACATTCTCTTTTCTCCCCAGAAAAGGCAATAAGGAATAGTCCTGCCAGCAATACAAGAATAACAAGTTCATCTGCAAAATTTGTTGTGAAGCCTGTAAAGAACCTGGTTTTAATAAAGGAAGAAACCAGAGCAAACACAGGTATCCTGAACCTCAGGTCGAAGGAAAAATACAGTATGGCAAGAATAAGTCCCGCCCCTGTCAGAATGATTCCCGGCAATCTGAACCTGTTAGAAAGCAGCAGGTTGCCGGGAATTTTATTTTCAGATTTCACCATTTGGCTATTTGTCCGTTACCCCAGAACATTAGTTTTGTAAGCAGTCCGAAGCGTTTTTTCTCTGCTACAGGCATTTCCTCATACAGCTTCCGGGCCACAGGTTTCCATTTTTCAGCAATGGGACCTGTTTTGGCAGCAAGTTCGGCTGCTGATTCGGGATGGCTCAGGTGAGTTGACTTTACGCCTTCCATGTCGGTGATCTTTACTATTGCTTCTGGTATGTCCATGAAAGGGCAGGGCTGAAGGAAGTTGTCAGAGAAAGGCTTGTGCCTCCTGAAATTCTTAAAGAAAGGAGAACGCAGCGCTTCAAGCAATGTCATGTCATGTATGTTGACATCGGAATAATGGCAGAAGGCACAGGGCTCAAGGTCACCATTGGCATTTATATGAGCAAAGTCATTGCCGGCTGCCACACATCCTATTGATTTGTGTCCGCTGTTTGGGAAATCAACGATTGTAAATTTCTTCCTCCTCTGAAAATCCTCAATTTTATTTTTGACCCAGGCCCGCTGTTCAGCGTCACAGCATAATGAAACATCAGCATCTTTCCCAATGGGAAGATAGGTGAACATCCATCCGAACCAGGCTCCCTTTTCCCTGAGGAAGTCAAGAAACCCATCGCTGCTAACAGTCTTGTAATTGCCTGAATGGTAGCATATTGAAAATCCAAATCCAAGGTCATATTTCCTGAGGATATCCATGGCGGCAATGACCTTGTCGTATGTTCCACTGCCTCTCCTCATGTCGGTCTCTTCCCTGTAGCCTTCAATACTTATATAAACATTCAGGTTTCCAAGTCTTTCCATCTCAGCGGCAAAGGCATCATCAATCAATGTGCCGTTGGTGAACACCCCGAAGGTCAGACGCCTGTGTTTCCTGCAGAGCTTAAGGATATCATCCTTTCTCATAAGAGGTTCTCCACCTGTCATAAGTATCTCTATCACTCCCAGTTTTCTGGCATCGGTAAGGAGTTCATCGAGTTTCTCATAAGATAGGTTGCTGTTTTTCTTGTAATCGGCAGCCCAGCAGCCCTTGCACTTAAGATTGCAGGCACTGGTCGGATCGATCATCAGAAGACGGGGGAGGACGGCCTTGTACTTCCAGTTAAGGTATAGCCGGTTGGGAATATAGAACAGACCGTCGATGGTCAGGAAATTAAAAAGACTTTTAACCTCAAAATAGCGGTAAAGCTTATATACAAAGTTTTTATGATGAGGGTATTGGGGGATGTCCTTAAGAACACCCCCAATAGACATTTGCTTCATTTTCAGCTGCTTTTGTTTGAAATGGAGATTTCAGGATCAGTCGTTTTGGGCACTTGCAAAAATCGGGAAGTATGCAGTTGAGTTGTCATCAAAAGTAAACTCCATACCGACAAGACCAAACCTGTGATTGGCAACATACTTGATCTGTTTGACCCCGAATTTGTTAGGGTTTTCTTCAATTTCCATAGCTTTTATAAGCATGCCTCCCCAGTAATAGTCATTGTCGGTCGATTTACTTACAACAGTCCTTTTACCTCCGCCATTAATGGTATAAGAATCACCCACTTTGGAATCATACTTGACAATAACACCGGGCTCAAGGCCATTAACGCTTGATATACCCTCGGATGTGATTTTCATCTCGATGTCGGTAATGGTGACATTGTTCCCGTTTACAACAGTCTGGGGATGGTTCATAAGGATATTCTTGATGTTGCTGTTGGTTATAACAGCGGTTCCTGAAAAGGATGAGACTCCTTTTTCAAGTGAAACCACTGAAGCTGAAATTGAGCTTACACCAGATATGGTGCCTGAAGAGTTGAAGGTAACACCTACTTGTCCGATCGGCGACTGCTCGCCTCCCAGTGTGTCGATGTCATCCTTTTTGCACGATG